>JAHEMP010000334.1 GCA_024643585.1 Crocinitomicaceae bacterium
TCCGTCGCTATTCCGAAGTTTTACATAGTCGGTGGCCAGGCAGAAGCGGTCATTGATCGTTTAAAAGCGAATGGAGTAGAAATGCGAAAAATGATAAGAGATTCAACAATTGTGGTTACTGCACAAAAAATCGTTGAATATAAAAGTAGTGCTAAACCCTATGAAAATCACTTTCCACATAATTCAGTTCAGGTAGAGTATTTGGTAAAAGAGGTCCAATTAAAACCAGGTGATTGTATTATATCTTCAAAGCAGGAAAAGTCATTTTTCCTTCAATCTGTTTTATTCCCTCAAACGGAGGACAGTTATTTTGCTTGGAATTTTTTTGATAGTTATTTGGACGAAAAGGAATATTTTTCACCTTATGTATTTGAGGATATTGCCGCCAAACTTTTGGAAGATTCGCCTGAATTGCGGAGGGAGTTGGAAGAAAAAAAAGCGTCAGATACCGAATTTGCTAAAAGCCAATGGGCACAATTGTATTTCGTCTATCAACGAAGTCCATACTTTGAGCCAACTTATAGGATCATTCCCGTTTATTTGGTCTTTTAGTTTTGTATTTTTGTGGTCGATTAAAATTACATTATGACATTTGATATTGCGATTGTTGGCGGTGGAATAGTAGGAGCAGCAACTTTTTATAAGCTTCAGAAGAAATATCCAGAATTAACCATGGCCCTTTTCGAAAAGGAAAATTTATTAGCGGATCATCAAACGGGACACAATTCTGGTGTTATTCATTCAGGATTGTACTATAAACCGGGATCGTTAAAGGCTCGAAATTGCATAGATGGACGTCATGAGTTGGTCGCTTTCGCAAAAGAGCATGGAATTGATCACGATATTTGCGGGAAAATAGTCGTAGCAACCGAAGAGAAAGAACTAGAATTTCTTGAAAAAATCTACAAAACAGGTTTGGAAAACGAGATCGAAGGATTGCGTAAGATTGGACCAGAAGAAATAAAAGAAATTGAGCCTTTTTGTGAAGGAATTGCCGGTTTGCATGTTCCTTGCACTGGAATAATTGATTTTAGAACGGCAACTGCGAAAATGGTGGAACTAGCCTTGGCTATAAACACGAATAGTGAGTTGCATTTAAACACCGAAGTAATAGGAATTGAGAAGGATAACAATTCGAGCACACTTAAAACGAATGACGGTGTTTACAATGCGAGGTATGTTGTATACTGTGCAGGTTTGCAGGCCGATCGAATGGCAAAAAAGGATGGAGTTGCTTTGAAAGAAAAGGTCGTTGGTTTTCGAGGTGATTATTACGAATTAACCGAACAAGGTCATCACAAAATAAAACACCTAATATATCCAGTACCTAATCCAGATTTTCCATTTTTGGGCGTACACTTTACACGCATGACGGATGGTGAAATAGAATGTGGTCCAAATGCTGTATTCACTTTTAAAAGAGAAGGATATGGTAAAACTGATTTTTCATTGAGAGATACATGGGACGCCTTAACCTACAAAGGAACTTGGAAATTGTTTTTTAGCAATATGTCGTTTGGAATCAACGAATATAGACGGGCTTTTTCTAAAAAATTGTTCTTAAAAACACTACAACGCATGGTTCCTTCATTGACAATGGACGATATCAAACCTGGTCGCTCAGGTGTGCGTGCTTTGTTGCTGAGAGAAGACGGAGATACTCGCGATGATTTCAAAATTATTCATGAAGGAAATTCTATTCACGTATTGAACGCGCCAAGCCCAGCAGCCACAGCTTCTTTGTCCATTGGAAATTACATTGCCAAAGAAGTTGAAGAAAAGTTCAAATTGTAATTTGATTGGGCATTTGAATTTAGTTTCTGCATCCAATTTTAAAATCGATTTCACGAAATGACCAAGTCTAGATTGCATCCAAGAAACAAACATATATCGCGTTACGATTTTAAGGAATTGTATGAATTTTGTCCAGATTTAAAAGATTTTGTCACCGATAATATTCATGGTGGAGAAACAATTGATTTTGCCAATCCAAAAGCCGTTAAATTATTGAATACCGCTCTTTTAATGCGTCATTATGGAATAACGTTTTGGGATATACCTGAAGATAACCTAGTACCGCCAATTCCAGGCAGAGTGGATTACATTCATCACGCTGCTGATTTATTGTCGAGTTTTTATTTTGGTAAAGTGCCGACAGGACCGGAAATTAAAGTTTTAGATATAGGATGCGGTGCAAATTGTATCTACCCAATTTTGGGTCAGCGTGAATACGGCTGGTCGTTTGTCGGTTCGGAAATTGAGGATAAATCCATTGCATCGGCAAGGGAAATCATTTCGCGAAATGAAGGATTGGAGCAAGCCATCGAAATAAGAAAACAAGAAAATGACAGAGATATTTTCCAAGGAATAATTTCACGAGGTGAAAAATTCCAGATGAGTATTTGCAATCCGCCATTCCACTCATCAGTAGAGGAGGCTGCAAAAGGTTCACAGCGAAAAGTCAGCAATTTAACGCGTAAAAGAGTAGGGGAAGTAAGCCTAAATTTTCAAGGTAAAAGCAACGAGTTAATCTATGAAGGAGGC
>JAHEMP010000335.1 GCA_024643585.1 Crocinitomicaceae bacterium
GAAATCACTTTTGCAAAGGAACTTGAGATTATTCTTTAATAAAGAAGGTTAATTCAATTCATGGAATCACAGACAAAAGCCGGGAGATTTTTGTCTTAGATCTCTAGTCCTTCAAAAAAGTAATGATTTTATCATGTACAAAATCGGCCTTTAAAATTTTGAAATGACCAGTTCCTTCAACGGCATCTAACGTGCAATTTGTCCAAGAATCGTTTACGGCTTCCGATTCTTTGATACTCAGCACTTTGTCGAATCGATCGTGTATTATTAAGCCGTTTTTCACATTGACTGTTCGCGAAAGATTAGCCACTGATATTTTTGATAAGTCCATTTTGAGTTCTTTTTCAAGACGACTGATCAATGTATGTTTCACTTTGTTTGAGATGCCAACCTCCTCAATAACAGTATCAATTCGATCAAGAAATTTGTTTGGGGTGGTGAGTAAAATATATTTATCAATTTGCAGAGAAGGGTTCTTTGAAAGGGAATACATGGTGGCTACACCCCCAAAGCTGTGACTGACAATTTTCTTAATATTATACTCTTTAATTATTATGCCAACGACTTCAGCAAATTCAAATAAGCTCGTGCCAGAATTTTTGCTGCTCAGACCATGGGAAGGTCCGTCGAAAGTTATAACGGAGAAGTTTTCTGACAGTAATCTTGAAATGATTGATGAGAAATTACCTGCCTGCCCTTCCCAACCGTGAACCAGAAGCACGGTGGGTTGTTCTCCTGTTTTCCATTGATACAATTGTATTTCGGAAGATTTAAATTTTAGACGGCTTTTGGAGGCCGAATCCATGTTGGTGGCTTCATTTTTTTTAAGCTTGTGACTTTGAGGATTCGTTAGCTTACGATAGGCAAAATTGGTAAAAGACCTAGGTAAAATTGTTGATAATATTCGAATGGTTTTTTTCTTCATTTTAAGAAATCAATCTTCGTAATCATTATCTGAAATGTGAATTTTTGCAGAACTTTCCGTCATTCGATTTATTTCTGATAATTCAGCTGGAGTTAAATCTCTGTATTCACCCACAGGAACATCGAGATGGATGTTCATTATTCTGACTCTGCGCAAAGATTGAACCTCATAACCAAGGTATTCGCACATTCTACGTATTTGACGATTCAAGCCTTGCGTTAAAATTATTTTAAATTCAAATCGGCCTTTTTGTTCAATTACACAAGGTCGCGTAACGGTATCTAAAATTGGGACTCCATTCGCCATTTCTTCTAAAAAAAGTCTAGTAATGGGTCTGTTAACCGAAACTAAATATTCTTTTTCGTGGTGATTTCGCGCTCGTAAAATTTTATTTACAATATCACCATCGTTGGTCAAGAAAATCAATCCTTCACTCGGTTTATCGAGTCTTCCAATTGGAAAAATCCTTTTTGGGTAGTTGATATAGTCAATGATGTTGTCCTTTTCAAGACTTGTATCTGTGGTGCAAACTATGCCGACGGGTTTGTTAAATGCTAAATAAACAGGTTTGTCATCTGATTTCACCAAAGGCTTATCATCAACTCGAACATCATCTCCTGGGGCAACTTTGGTACCTATCTCCGGCACTTTCCCATTAATCGTTACTCTGCCTTGCTCAATTAATTTATCGGCTGCTCGTCTTGAACAAAAACCAACTTCGCTCAAATATTTGTTTATCCTTGTCAACTGCTCTTCACTCATACCTACATCCTCTTGTTACAAAGGTAATGAATGTTAGGGAGCGATGTTTTACTCTTCGTTAACTTTCTTTAAAAAGGTATGAATGACACTTCCAAATGATAAAATGGCAAGAGGAAGAATAGGCAAGGTATATCTTTCTTCAATTCCTCTTTGAAAATAGGCTAAATACAGAAGGTAGAGCAATGAAGTAATTGCTATTAAGACTATTTCTTTAGATGATTTTTTTAAAAATAACACTAGAAAAAATGCGATAAAAACGAGTGAATGAAAAAGAAAATTTACGAGTCGCCACATTTCCATAATAGGATTTCCTCGCCATGTTTTTTGAAAAATTTGGAGGGACAAATTGGAATGGAAAATCATTTTTGTTCCTACAGAAATAGGCGCAATAAAATGGTAAAAGACAAAGTGATTTTCACGGTATCTTTTTGTGAAATCATTAAAGCTAGCAATGGCCAGATTTTCTGATTTGAAGTTGTTTTTTGGCATCTCAAGATACTCGATAAAGTGTTTTTTTTGCTCAATTATAGCAAGTCGATAATTCTGAAATGCGTCCCTTAGTTTTTCTTCTCCAATTTCATTTACTACAGATTTTGGAATTTTAGAAAGGATACTATTTATAGTATTTGTATCTGAAGGGGTCCAATAATTTGTCTCCCAAAATTCATCCGTATAAGAATGAAATTTCTCCCCTGTTTCTCCCCACGATTTTGCGAACTCCCAAAATGCCTGATGCACAGGTCGGTATGGAGTTTCTTTGTTTTCTAATGAATAAATAGGGTGTAGGCCAATGACTTCGCCGGAAATATTGTATCCTCTTACTTGCCAAATTAGCATAGGGCCAATTCCAATA
>JAHEMP010000336.1 GCA_024643585.1 Crocinitomicaceae bacterium
ACCTCTTGCTTTCGTAATGCGCGATAAATATTCTGGATTCATAGCATCCTCTCTGTTTCGAATGTGCAAAAACCCCACATTAGTGCAACCAATTTTGTTGAATGCATGTTGGTAGCTTTCCCCAACTTCATATGGAATACTTGATGCTGTTGTTATGACTTCAATGTGAGAATCAATGCCACCGGACTCTGAAACAAAGCGTTCTAATATACCTAATTCAAAGAAATCTTGATCAAGGCGATTAACAAGAACCTCATCGTCCTCATCTTTGAATTTAAATTCGTTCCCCCCAATTGATATCAATTTTCCTGTAGGCATAATGTTATATTCTATAATTATTCTGCAAAATTACAATTTCTAAAGTGATTGAGGGAATGAATAAAATTCTTTTCTCCACGAGAAATAAACACCTTATAGCTGAATCAATAGAAACTTATTATTATCTTGTTCTGCTGATCATAAAACAGCTTGCTAAAATATTTCAAAACACTATGAAAATAAATGAAATTCGCGTAATGCGTGGACCTAACTATTGGTCAATCCGCAGACATAAACTCATCGTAATGGTTTTAGATTTGGAGGAACTCGAAGAGTTACCTACGAATAAAATAGATGGTTTCGAAGACCGATTGAAAAAAATGTTTCCAACGATGTTTGCTCATCGCTGTTCTGTAGGTGAACCAGGTGGATTTTTTCAAAGAGTCAAAGAAGGCACTTGGATGGGCCATGTTATTGAACATATTGCCTTGGAGATTCAAACGCTGGCAGGAATGGAAACTGGCTTTGGAAGAACGAGAGGAACGGGAAACCACGGAGAATACAATGTTGTTTTTGCATACACGGAGGAAAAAGTAGGCGTATTCGCTGCAAAATCGTCTGTTCGAATTGCAGAAGCATTAATCGCTGGAAAGGACTACGATCTGCAATCGGATATTCAAGAAATGAGGGAATTGCGCGAAGCAAATCGACTTGGGCCAAGTACGGGTTCTATCGTTGAAGAAGCGGTAAGTCGCGGAATTCCTTGGATACGATTGAATAGATTTTCGTTGGTTCAACTTGGGTACGGTGCAAATCAGAAAAGAATTCAAGCCACAGTGGCAAGTACAACAAGTAATATTGCCGTTGAAATTGCCTGCGACAAAGAAGATACAAAAGATATTTTGGAGGACAACGGCATTGCTGTTCCTAGAGGAAAAATTGTACGTTCCATTGAAGGAATGTTTGAAGCCATCGACAGAATAGGATATCCTGTTGTTACAAAACCAATTAACGGAAATCACGGACGTGGAGCGACAACAAATATCACCAATGCTGAAGATGCTATTGTTGCTTTCAATGCAGCTCAGGAACATTCCAAATCGGTAATCGTTGAAAAATTTATTACAGGCTACGATTTTCGTTTACTGGTAATCGATTACAAATTTGTTGCCGCTGCAAAAAGAACACCAGCAAGCGTAGTTGGTGATGGAAAATCAACTATCCAAGAACTAATTGATGAAGTGAATTCGGATCCAAGAAGGGGGTATGGGCACGAAGAGGTGCTAACTGCCATAAAAGTAGATCATCATACCGAGGTAATATTGAAAGATTTAGGATTGACATTGGATTCGGTTGTTCCAAAAGGTGAGTTGCTATTGTTAAAACCAACTGCCAACTTAAGTACTGGAGGTACAGCGGAGGATTTAACCGACATGGTGCATCCTTACAACGTCTTTATGGCTGAGCGAATAGCAAAAATTATTGGGTTGGACATCTGCGGGATTGACATAATTGCACCCGATTTGACCACACCAATCGATGAAAATGGCGGGGCGGTTATTGAAGTAAACGCAGGTCCAGGATTTAGAATGCACTTAGCACCAACACATGGATTGCCAAGAAATGTAGCTGGGGCAGTGGTAGATATGCTCTTCCCGGCAGGAACACCAATAAAGATTCCGATTATTGCTATTTCAGGGACAAATGGAAAAACGACAACCACGCGTTTGATGGCTCATATTGTTAAAAATATGGGTTACAAAGTCGGTTTCACCACTTCCGATGGAATTTACATTCAAAATAGAATGTTGCAAAAAGGGGATTGTACGGGACCAGGAAGTGCTGAGTTTGTTTTAAAAGACCCTACTGTCAATTACGCTGTTTTAGAAACAGCACGAGGCGGTATGCTGCGTTCAGGACTTGGATTTGGTAATTGTAATGTTGCGATTATTACCAATATAGCAGCCGACCATTTGGGACTAAAGGGGATTAATACTGTTGAAGAATTGGCGAGAGTAAAGGCGATTGTCGCAGAAAGTGTTCTTCCAGAAGGGTATGCTATTCTAAATGCAGATGACGACCTAGTATATGATATGCGTAAGAATTTAAAGTGTAATGTTGCTTACTTCTCAATGGATGAAAATAACCCACGTATCGTTGACCATTGTCAAAGAGGTGGACTAGCTGCCATTTACGAAAATGGTTATGTGACGATATCCAAAGGGGAATGGAAAATGAGAGTAGAGAAGGCGATAAACATCCCTCTTACTTTCAGGGGTC
>JAHEMP010000075.1 GCA_024643585.1 Crocinitomicaceae bacterium
TGGGACCATGTATTCCAAATACGGAAAACTAACTTCAACGACATCGTGACCGGCGTTTTTTAATTTTTCGATGGTTAGATCCAATTGTTTTTTCACAGAAGGATTTAACCCTTCATGGTTCAAACATTCCGAAATAACCGCAATTTTCCTTTTCCCAGCCGAAACGAAATCCGAATAATTAGAAATTTCTTTAGAAGAGGAGGTACTGTCATTTTCATCTTTACCCGCCATTACTTCTAGCAATAAAGCGCTATCTTCCAATGTATTCGTAAATGGTCCAATTTGGTCAAATGACGATGCGTAGGCAATTAATCCGTATCTGCTGATTCTACCGTACGTAGGCTTCATTCCGAAAGTCCCGGTAAAGGATGCAGGTTGACGTATGGAACCGCCAGTATCGCTTCCCAAAGCTGCTGTACACATTCCTGCGGCAACTGCAGTTGCTGAACCGCCAGATGAACCTCCAGGGACTAAATTTTTATTAATTGGATTTTTAACAGGGCCAAAAGCTGAGTTCTCATTCGAAGAACCCATTGCAAACTCGTCACAATTCAATCGACCGATGATAATTGCATCTTCGGCTAATAATCGCTCGACAACAGTAGCAGAATACAAACTTGTAAAACCTTCCAATATTTTGGATGATGCAGATACTTTATGGTCTTTGTAGCAAATGTTATCCTTCAATCCAATAACCATTCCTGCCAAGCGACCTGCTTTTCCTTCTTTCAATTTCGCATCAACTTCTCTGGCTTTCTCCAACGCGGACTCTTCAAATACTTCTAAAAAAGCATTTAAATCCGAATTCTCTTCGATTTTTTCCAAATAACTTTTTACGATGTCCACCACGGATGAACCATCGGTTAAAGCTCTTTTAACCTCGCTGTAGTTGTGCAACATGTTTAAAGGGTTTTATTTTTTCTCTTCTGAGCTTTCCTCTTCAACATCTTTAGCTGAAGCATCTTTGAATTCTTTAACTCCTTTACCCAATCCTTTCATCAATTCTGGAATTTTTTTACCTCCAAAAAGCAACAAAACAACTACCAATATTGCAATCACTTGCCATGGTCCGAAAACGCCTAAAATCATCATTCTAAAAAATTTTGTACAAAGTTACCAAAAATTAACGGCTAAGTTACGGTATTCGGGCTAATTGGAAGTGCGAAAAAAGTTTAAATTGTTCAAATGCTCGTTATTTTAAGATACGCCAAAAGCTATTCATTCTTTAGAATGGAATCCAAGACTTTGAAAAATTTTTTTTACTCGGTCTTTTTTAATAAATTTACAATTCTCCATTAAAGCGCTGAGCTTTCCTTATTTCAAAGTTATGAAAAACAAAATTTCAGCTTTTTTATTCTTAATGATCCTATTGAATTGTTTTCAAGGGATAAGTCAGATATCGAATTACTCCAAAACAATTACCTTCAACAGTATAACCATACCTGCTGGTTCGTGTTATATCGATCACGATGACGGTAATGGTTGGAACGGAGCTCTTGAGGATCCTACCATCGTTGTTCGCTGTAATTCAGCCAATGGAACCGTACTTTTTTCCAAAACTTGGTCGGCTCTTATTTCATCAAGTGGTACATACAATTTAATGTTTCCTGCATTTGCCTGTTCACCGGCTGGAAACTCATTTGTCATTGACCCTGTAAATATTCTTTTGGTTTCATCAATAAATCTCTACGTTCTAACATTTGAGCGAGAAAACTCTAGTTGCGATAATCCGAATAATCAGGATTGTTTGGGTCAAGGAATGCGTAATTTCAATTTGAATGTTGGATCGTATTCCATAAATATGGGTGATATAATCTATAACTATACGGTTACACAAGCTCCAAGTGCTGCTTCAGGGACTTTCTGTGGATTGGCTCTTCCAATTGAATTGTCTTCTTTTGAAGTAATTCAAATGGGGAATTTTGCTGAGCTCCTTTGGAAAACTTCCTCAGAAAGAAACAATGACTTTTTCACTATTGAACGTTCAATTAATGGCTTGGATTGGGAAGAAAGACATAGAATCGATGGTGCTGGAAATTCAAATACAGAATTAAGTTATCGCCTTCTGGACGAGAACACAATTTTAGGAACAACCTATTATCGACTGAAGCAAACGGATTTTGATGGTGTATTTACGTATTCTGATATTTTGAGCTACAGATTTTCAAATGAAAATTATAATCAATTACTCGTTTATCCCAACCCATCATCAACCGACCTAATTCAAGTGTTTGGTAATAATTTGCAAAATGAAAGTTTGAAAATACATGATCTTTATGGCCATGACTTAACAAATCAGATAGTTATCACAAATGCCGAAAGTGGGCTTATTTTAAACATATCGTCTATTAAACCAGGATATTATTTTCTGACATCTGACTCTTCCACTGCCAAGTTTCTGAAGCTTTGATATCATTATTAATTTGCTTTCTTCGTTAGGCATTTTGCCAAAATTTGAATGGCTTAATTTAGAAGGAGGTAGTACGCATACAATATGAATTTAACAAAAAAGCCGTTCTCTTCAGAAAACGGCTTTTAAATTATTTTTAATATCTATTACAACTTACGTGCAACTTCCACTTCTTCGAAAGCTTCAACAATGTCGCCCACTTTGATGTCGTTGAATTTGTCAATATTCAAACCACATTCGTAGTTGTTTTTAACTTCTTTCACGTCGTCTTTGAATCGTTTCAATGAACCTAAAGTACCTGTGTGAACCACAATTCCATCGCGGATAACACGTATTTTCGAAGAACGTTTGATAGTTCCATCTAATACGTAACAACCTGCAATTGTTCCAACTTTCGTAATATCGAATGTTTCACGGATTTCAGCTGAACCAAGAATTTTCTCTTCGATGTCTGGAGAAAGCATTCCTTCCATTGCTGATTTGATTTCGTCGATTGCTTTGTAGATAATAGAGTACAAACGGATATCGATTTCTTCTTGCTCAGCTAATTTTCTAGCGCCTAATGTCGGTCGAACTTGGAAACCAACGATAATTGCGTCAGAAGCAGATGCTAAGTTGACATCAGCTTCGGAGATCGCTCCTACACCTTTGTGGACAACTCGAATGGCAATTTGCTCTGTTGACAAGTTCAACAATGAATCTGCCAAGGCTTCGATAGAACCATCAACGTCACCTTTAACGATCAAGTTCAACTCTTTAAAGTCACCAATCGCCAAACGACGACCAATTTCATCCAAAGTAATATGTTTCGTTGTACGCAAACCTTGTTCACGGTACAATTGTTCTCTTTTCGTTGCGATTGAACGCGCTTCACGCTCATCTTCCAATACATGGAATTTATCACCCGCACTTGGCGCACCGTTAATTCCCAAAATAGAAACTGGACAAGCTGGTCCGGCTTCCTTCAAAATAACTCCGTGCTCATCGTGCATGGCTCTAACACGACCGTGATTACGACCAACCAATACAACGTCACCGACTTTTAAAGTTCCAGCTTCTACAAGCATATTGGTAACGTAGCCTTTTCCTTTGTCCAAAGAAGATTCGATAACCGTACCATTCGCACGTTTGTTTGGATTTGCTTTCAAATCCAACAAGTCAGCTTCTAACAATACTTTTTCCAACAATTCCTCGATGTTCAAACCTTGTTTTGCTGAAATTTCTTGACATTGGTATTTACCACCCCAATCTTCTACTAAAATGTTCATAGCAGACAGTTGTTCGCGGATTTTATCAGGGTTTGCACCCGGTCTATCAATTTTATTTATGGCAAATACCATTGGTACATTTGCGGCTTGAGCGTGAGAGATTGCCTCTTTTGTTTGAGGCATCACGTCATCATCCGCAGCCACAATGATAATGGCAACATCCGTTACTTGAGCACCACGTGCACGCATGGCCGTAAAGGCTTCGTGACCAGGTGTATCCAAGAATGTCAAACGACGGTTGTTTTTAAGTAACACAGAATAAGCACCAATATGTTGGGTGATTCCTCCGGCTTCCCCTTCGATAACGTTTTCATTACGAATTCTATCCAACAAGGATGTCTTACCGTGGTCAACGTGACCCATTACGGTAATAATTGGTGGACGAGTTTCTAATTCTTCAGGTTTATCCTCAATTACTGGAATTGCATCTTGCGTTTCAGCGCTAACGAATTCCGTTTGGAATCCAAATTCCTCCGCAACAATTTGAATTGTTTCAGCATCCAAACGTTGGTTGATGGAAGCAAAAATCCCCAACGACATACAAGCAGAAATTACTTGAGTCGATTGAACGTTCATCATACTTGCCAATTCTGAAACGGTAACGAATTCTGACAGCTTCAAGAATCTTTCTTGTGCTTCTTGTTCCATTTGCTCCACCTCTCGGCGTTGCGCATTTACATCTCTTTTAGCACGTCTGTTTTTGGAAGCTTTTGATTTTCCTCCTTTGTTAGAAAGTCTAGCAAGTGTATCCTTGATTTCTTTCTCAATATCTTTTTCTGTTATTTCAGCTTTTGGTGCACGTGGAGCATTTTTGTCAAAACGTTTATTCGCTCCGCCTCCATTTGCTCCTCTCGGTCCATTGCCATTTCCAGCATTAGGATTTGGCGTATTTGGTCTTGCCGACTCTGGCTTTTTGATTCTTTTACGTTTCTTACGGTCAGCGTCTGAAGTTTTATTGGACGTTTTTGGCTTTTCGACCGGAAGTTCAATTTTACCCAAAACAGTTGGTCCAGACAATTTTCTTTGTCCTACGCGAATGGTTTCTATCTCCTGTCTTTCTGGTTCTTTCGAAGTTTCTTCTACTTTCTCCTCCTTCTTAGCTTTTTCTTTAGAAGAAGCCATTACTTGCTTCGTTACCTCAGCAGCAGCCGCTTTTTCTTCTTTTTTCTCCTCTTGCGTTTTTTTGCTAGGGCGAGTTTTAGAATTAATAGAATCTAAATCTATTTTTCCTACCACACGCACGTCTGAGGTAGATTCTTCTGAAACTTGTACTTCTGGTT
Organism: Crocinitomicaceae bacterium; assembly: GCA_024643585.1. Taxonomy (GTDB): domain Bacteria; phylum Bacteroidota; class Bacteroidia; order Flavobacteriales_D; family Crocinitomicaceae; genus UBA2040. The sequence continues at coordinate 4,959 of JAHEMP010000075.1, forward strand.
CTTTCGGAACTTCAGGTTTCTCTGTTTCCGTTTTCTCAACTTTTGGTTCAGGAACTACAACCTCAACTTTATCTTCTTTCTCTATTTCAGGAGTTGGAACTGGAGTTGGAGTTTCCACAACAGCCACTTCTGGTGATTCTTCCACCTTTTCCTTAACAGGTACTTCATCTTCTCTTTGATCGCGCAAAGAAATCGTCTCTCTTTTTTCGCGAGCTGGAATAACTTGTTTCGTTTTTTCTTTCAATGAAAAATCGGCTGCGAACTCAGTGCTCAACAATTCAAAATGTTCACCTTCCAACTTTGTGTTGGGGTTCGAGTCAATTTTCACTCCTTTGGAATCCAGGAATTCAACCAATGTAGAGATTCCTACATTGAGTTCACCTGCTGCTTTTCCTAATCGTATTGGTCTATTCGCCATATATTCTTTTGTGCCCTTCTTTTATTTTGAAATTCATCTCAAGGACAAAAATGAATTTTATTTTTTTAAGAAACTAACAATCAAGTAATTACGTTTCTTCAATTTGATATTGCAATAAAAGAGGGGACATCGGCCCCCTTCGTCTATTCCAGAAAATCAGTACAAAATTAGATAAATTATCTCGCTTTTACAAGCTTTACTAGGGGAAGCGCCCTCGTTGTTTGTACTTTTTTGTCCGAAATTTCAAAATGAGGCAAAAATCAGGGCTAGCTATTTGAAAATAAATGAATAAAATCGACCTCTTTTCTCTCGAATAAATTTGAGTACAACGAAGCTCAATTATAAATTAAAAAAGGGCTGTCTATTTGATTGACAGCCCTTTTTGTATTTCCAAATTTTACTTTTTATTCGAATTCTGAACGTAATATTTTCATTACTTCTTCTACCGTTTCTTGTTCCAAATCTGTTCTTTGAACCAAGTCTTCTGGTGTGATTTCCAATACAGATTTCGCTGTATCACAACCAATTGCTTTCAATTCGTCAATAATCCAGCTATCGATTTCATCTGCAAATTCTTCCAAATCCACATCTTCAACGTCCACTTCGCCATCACGGTACACATCCAATTCATATCCGCAAAGTTTACCTGCCAATTTGATGTTGTGACCCCCACGGCCGATTGCCAAAGAAACTTGATCTGCTTTCATGAATACTTTTGCGCGTCCGTCTTCTTCAGAAATTTCAATGGAAGTGATTTTCGCTGGAGACAAAGCTCTTGCAATCAACAATTGAGGATTTGCTGTGTAATTGATAACGTCAATGTTTTCGTTTTTCAACTCACGAACGATACCGTGAATACGAGAACCTTTCATACCAACACAAGCTCCAACTGGATCTACTCTATCATCGTAAGATTCAACTGCAACTTTCGCTCTTTCTCCTGGCTCACGAACAATTTTCTTAATCGTAATCAAACCGTCAAATACTTCTGGAACTTCCAATTCGAACAAACGCTCCAAGAATTCTGGTGCTGTTCTAGAAAGGATAATTACTGGACTTGCATTTCGCATGTCCACTTTCGCAACAACTGAACGAATCGATTCTCCTTTTTTGAAGTAATCGGAAGGAATTTGCTCTGATTTTGGCAACAACAACTCGTTTCCTTCGTCGTCCAATACCATAATTTCTTTCTTCCAAACTTGGTAAACTTCTCCTGTAACAATTTCTCCAATTTTCTCTTTGTAGATTTTGTACAAGTTGTCTTTCTCCAATTCCATGATACGAGAAATCAAGTTTTGACGCAAAGACAAAACGTTTCTACGACCGAAATCAGCGAATTTAAATTCTTCTGTTACCTCTTCACCAATTTCGAAATCCGGTTCGATTTTAATGGCATCCGAGTAGGCAATTTCTGTGTTTGGATCTTCCACCTCACCGTCATCAACGATTTCTTTGTTCAAGAAAATTTGAACGTCACCTTTATCGATGTTTACAACGATATCGATGTGTTCATCCGAGTTGAATTTTTTCTTCAACATCGCGCGGAATACATCTTCCAACACACGCTGCATTGTTTGCTTGTCGATGTTTTTTAACTCTTTAAACTCCGAGAACGAGTCAACTAATTCTAAGCTATTCATTTTACTCTATTTAAATGATATGACAATTTTTGTTTCCTTTATTTCATTCATCGGGAAATATTTTTCCTCCACGATGTCTTCTTTCTTTTTTGTGCCTTCAATCTTAACCCGTTTTTCTTGACGAATGGTCAAACCTTTCTCGTCGACCTGGATCAGTTCTCCGGTTTCAATTGTTTTGTTGTTCAATTTTACCGTCACCTCTCTTCCGATGTTCTTGACAAATTGCTTCAAAACGCGTAAAGGCTTATCCAAACCGGCTGATGAAACGTGCAATTCGAAATCTTGCTCTTCGCGATCCAAATTGTGCTCAACATTTCGCGAAACCGACATACAATCGTTGATGGAAACGTTTCCATCTTCCTTGTCAATTTCTACATTGATAATATTATTACTTGAAATCTTCAACGATACCACAAACAGCCCAGCGTCTAGCTCTGCCATTCGTTCGTCGATCAATTCCATTACTTTTTTCTTTGCAATCATTTGGCTATAAAAAGAGGGGACTGTCGTCCCCTCGTTTGTAATCTTCACTATGTTTGATGTTGCAAATGTACAGCTTTTTTTGGAAAAGGCAAGAATTCTCATTTAATATGTCTGAAAGCGACTGTTATGAAAAAAATGCAGACCTTTGTCCCATGCTAGTAAATATCCAAGATAAAGTCGTTTCTACACAAGTTTTTGATCGAAAATTCATTTGCGATTTGAACGCCTGCAAAGGGGCTTGTTGTGTCCATGGAGATTCAGGTGCTCCTTTAAAATTTGAAGAAGTCGATATTTTGGAAAATGATTTGGAACATTATCTTCCCTACATGCGGCCCGAAGGGATAGCCGAAGTGGAGAAAAATGGCGTTTTTTACATTGATCAAGACAATGAACCGGTTACAGCGCTAATCAACGGCGGCGAATGTGCTTTCGTTTATTTCGATGGCGACGGAACGGCAAAATGTGCGGTTGAAAAAGCGCATATGGAAGGAAAAACCGATTTCAAAAAACCAATTTCTTGTCATTTGTATCCAATTCGTGAAAAACGTTTTGATACCATGACAGCCTTGGACTACAACGAATGGGATATCTGCGCGCCGGCGTGCGCTTGTGGCGATAAATTGGATGTTCCGGTTTACAAATTCCTGAAAGAACCGATTACCAGAGCCTACGGCAAGGATTTCTACGATGAAATGGAAATAGTAGCGAAGGAATGGGCGGATAGATCGGCGGATAGATCGGCGGATAGATCGGCGGATTGACGAATTGCTGATTGCTGATTGCTGATTGCTGATTGCTGATTGCTGATTGCTGATTGCTGATAATAAAAAATATTGTGAAATCCGCAATTCTCTAATTCGTAATCAGTAATTCCTATCCGTGAATCGTTTCTTCTTTACCGTATCGCTGAATAACTTCCGACTCGAAATCTATCCATTCTTTCCAACGCTTTTCGACATCTACTTTATTTCCGTAGGTTTTAGCGTATTTCAAGAACAAAGTATAATGTCCAGCTTCTGAAACCATTAAGTCGTGGTAGAAACTAGCTAATGCTTCGTCTTTGATGTTTAAAGAAAGTGTTCTGAAACGCTCGCAGCTTCTTGCCTCTATCATGGCTGAAAATAGTAATCGATCGACTAAAGCTTGGTCGCGACTTCCATCCTTTTTCATGAAACGAGCCAATTCGTTTACATATGAATCTTTTCGTTCACGACCCAATTCTAGTCCTCGAGATTTGATAAGTTCGTGTACTTGCTCAAAATGCTCCATTTCCTCTTGCGCCAACTTGATCATATCGGAAACCAATTCTGGTTTTTCAGAATTATTGACAATGATAGAAATGGCATTGGTAGCCGCTTTTTGTTCGCACCAAGCATGATCCGTCAATATTTCTTCGATGTTTGATTCTACGATATTTACCCAACGAGGGTCGGTTGCTAATTTGAGGCCGAGCATTTTTTTGATTTTTTGGTAAAGTTAGGCGTTTTCTTTGGGAATATGGAACATGGAGTATGTAACGTTCGCTGCGCTCACTGATGGATAATGAATTATACATTTATAAAAAAGCCGAAAACTTTTCTGTTTTCGGCTTTCTGTTTAAAGCGTTTCTTCGCTCAGCGCTCAATTATTGCTTTAACGAGCATTGAGCGGAGTCGAAATGCGAATTCTTAGTTATTCAAAGCTTCTGCTCCACCAACGATCTCTAGGATTTCGTTTGTAATGGCCGCT
>JAHEMP010000076.1 GCA_024643585.1 Crocinitomicaceae bacterium
AAGTCCTGCATAACCAACCAATGCGGTAAGTACAGTGTCCACTTCGTTAAAAGTAACGACCTCACTCAACGATTTTTCCCCCGCGTAAACTACGATGTCGTCGTCCCAAAGTGCATTTTTAACATATTCGTATTTGCTTTCGTCCACAATCACAACGGCCTGTGGTTTATGCTTTTTTGCCTGAATAATTAATAAATCAGCATTTGAGTTTGCCGTTAAAACGCGCAAATCAAAAAATTCAGGGTAGGCTTCAATAACCTCAAGCGACTGAGTGCCAATCGATCCAGTTGACCCTAAAATTGCAATTCCTTTCGTTTTTGTCATTGGTACAAAAATAAGATTAATCGTTTACCCAAGGTGCTGATAAGTTGGCTTTTATTAGTAGGATTGAATAACTTTGCACGATGAAATATCGAATGCTTACAAAGGAGGAAAGAGAAATTTTTAACGAAGATTTCAAACATTTCATGATTTCCAACGGGGTTACTAACGAAGAGTGGTTGGAAATGAACGAAAAGAACCCGCAGAAAGCAACTGAATTGGTTGAACTTTTCTCCGACGTTGTTCTTGAAAAAGTGTATCAAAAAATAGAATATATCGAATTCCGAAGTGAAGATTCCTGTTTGGTATTTCATTGCACACCGGACGCTTTAAATTTGATTTCGATTGTGCCAAAGTCGGGGAAAAAAGTAAACCTGAGCACGCCAGAATTAATTCATACTGCACTGCAAAACAATCTGTTCGATTTAGATATTTTCAAAAGTAAAAAACCGTATTCTACATTGCGGGAGTTGGAAATACATAAAATGATAGAACAAGGTTGCCTTAATTCATCCAAAGAGTTTTGGGATGCGCTAGTCGAACTAATAGGTGAATAGTTACAATAAAGAGGCATTATGAAAGAAGAACTTGCAGCGAGATTTGGTACAGAAAATGTTTCTGTATACAAAAGAATAAATGATTCCTTGGAGATTCTTCAAGTGAAACTGGAAATTAATAACGGCCCGATTTCCATTTTACTCACAAATGGTCTTTCTGAATACAAAATGCCCGTCCATGAAAAATACAGTGGTCGAGAGTACACCGAATTGTTCTTTTGTATCCCAAGCTATTGGGATTTGAATGAAAAAAACAACCCAAATCGTCAATGGCCAGTTGATTGGTTGGAGAAATTGGTGAATCACGTTAAAGAAACGAATAGCTGGTACGGGCCTGGACATTCCGTACAATGTTACGCAGATTATAAACCTTTGTCAGAAACCATGAAACAAAATCATTTGATGCTCGTGGATCCGATTCTTCTAGCAAAAGAAATGCAACCGATTCTAGTTAATGAAAAAAAGGTCTATTTTCTCGCTGCCATGCCTATTTTCGGGGAAGAAATGGACTATAAACAAGGAAAAGGAACCTATAAATTGCTTGATAAGTTCATCAATAAAAACTACAATGAAAAACTGGATGACTTTCGAGAATCAGTTTTGAAAAGCAGAATAAAGTTTTGGCGTTGATTTGTCAGTTATATGCTTGTAAAAGCAATAAAACTCAATTAGACCAATCCGTTTTTAATTAATAACTGCCCAATCTGCACGGCATTTGTAGCAGCGCCTTTTCGCAAGTTATCTGCTACAATCCAGCAATTCAAAGTATTATCTTGACTTTCATCTCTTCGAATTCGGCCAACAAAAACGTCATTTTTACCTTCGGCAAAACGTGGCATTGGGTATTCGTTTTCAGCTGTATTGTCTTGTAATGTGACGCCAGAGGTTTGTTCCAAAATGGATCGAACTTCATTCAAATCAAAAGCGTTTTCAAATTCAATATTAACTGCTTCGGAATGTCCGCCAACAACAGGAACACGAACCGCAGTTGCGCTCAATCGAATGGCTGGATCTAGAATTTTCTTTGTCTCGTTCGACAACTTCATTTCTTCTTTGGTGTAGCCATTTTCAAGGAATGAATCACAATGTGGGATACAATTTTTGTCAATCGGGTAGTTATACGCCATTTCCCCGGAAACGCCATTTCTTTCGTTTTCAAGTTGCTGAACCGCTTTTACTCCTGTTCCAGTAATAGATTGATAGGTAGAAACGACTACTCTCTTGATTTTATATTTTTTATGTAGCGGGGACAAAACCATTAACAACTGTATGGTCGAACAATTTGGATTGGCAATTATTTTATCCGATGAGGTCAGAAGATTGCCATTGATTTCTGGTATAATCAATTTTTTATCGGCATCCATTCGCCATGCAGAACTGTTGTCAATAACTGTGGTTCCAACCGCCGCAAATTTAGGCGCCCATTCCAAAGAGGTGTCGCCGCCAGCTGAAAAAATAGCGATGTCACATTTTGATGCAACAGCATCTTCCATGCTCAACACAGGATATTCAATATCTTGATATTTTATTTTTTTCCCAACCGATCTTTCCGAAGCCACGGGAACCAATTCTGAAATTGGAAATTTTTGTTCGGCTAATACTTGCAACATGACTTGGCCAACCATCCCGGTTGCACCTACAACTGCGACTTTCATAATTTTATACATTGAAGTGTCGATGCAAAATTAGTATATTTAAGGACGCCAAGAAACTACGCATGAAGACTCTTTTGTTTATTTCACAACTCTTTTGTTTTTCGATAGGATTTTCTCAAATAATGGAGGATTTTTCTGACGGAAATTTTAGTGTTAACCCAACATGGACAGGGACCAACCTAGATTTTGTCGTTAATTCTAATTTCGAACTCCAATCTAATTTAACCACTGCTTCTACTTCCTATCTCTCAACAGGTCATGGGTTGACTAGTTTGGATGATAAGGAATGGCGAATGCGAATAAAATTGACTTTTGCGCCATCGGCTTCTAATTTTGGCCGTATATATTTGACGGCAAACGGGACTAATCCAACATTAAATCCGGATGGGTTTTATTTGCAATTTGGAGAGGCACTAGCATTGGACGCAGTGAAATTGTACAAACAGGTAGGGGGAGTGGCAACGTTGATTTGTTCTGGAGCAGCGGGGCAAATTGCTTCTTCTTTCAATTTTGGTGTGAAAGTTACACGCGATGCAGCCGGTCTTTGGTCACTTTTTACAGATTCCCAAGGTGGTGCAAATTACATTTTTGAGAGTTCCGCAACAGATGGACAGAATATCCTTGGTACAGATTTTAGTTGGCAATGCGTTTACACTGCCTCCAATGCAAATAAGTTTTATTTGGATGATATTTATGTTGGAAATATTGTGGTTGATAATGCTGCACCTGTTCTTCTATCGGCACTTCCTTTAAACGCAAATTCACTAGATGTCCTTTTCAATGAACCGTTAAATCAACTGGTTGCTGAAGACATTAACAATTACGATTTACAGCCGTTCAATAGCGCAAGTGCCGCGACCCTGGATGTTTCTAATCCAAATTTGGTTCATTTGACAACGGTTTCGCCGATGATAAATGGAAATAATTATACTCTTTTTGCACTCAATATGGAGGATCTAGCCGGAAATGATTCGATTAGCCAATCTGTTAACTTCACATATATCATTCCTGAAAACCCCTCTCCGGGCGACGTAATAATAAACGAGTTTTTTGCAGACCCAACTCCAATTGTTGGTCTTCCAGAGTTGGAATTTGTGGAAATTTATAATCGGAGCAATAAATATTTTAATCTATACAAATGGAAAATCGGGGACGCAAGTGCAGATGGAAGTTTGGCACAAGGATTACTCGGCCCAGGTGAATATCGAGTACTTTGTGCAAGTTCGTCGGTAATTTCGTACCCAGGTTCATTATCTGTAACTAGCTTTCCAAGTTTAAATAATACAGGTGATAACATTGTTTTGAAGGATAGCAATGGTATTATTTTGGATCAACTTAGTTATACAGACGATTGGTATCAGAGCGACATAAAAAAGGCAGGAGGTTATACTTTGGAGAGAATAAACCCAATCCTTCCTTGTTCATCTTCAACGAATTGGATAGCGAGTATTGACCCTGTCGGAGGGACTCCAGGGGTACAGAATTCGGTTTTTTCAATTGTTCCTGATACAGATGCACCTGAAATTTCGCAGGTACTTGCGGAAGCACCAAATGTTCTGAAATTGTATTTTAACGAGCCTTTGGATTCTCATTCCTTGGCTAATTCGATTTTGTCTATACAACCTAATTTGACAGAAATAGTAAGGTATATTCCTTCTTCGGAACCAACAGAAATGACCGTTTTGTTCTCCCAGAACTTTGTGTACTCCTCCCTCTACACTTTCACTTTGCAGAATATAGAAGATTGTTCTGGGAACAGTTCTAGCCGAGATGGAAGTTTCATTCTCCCAGATTCTCCCATTCCTGGTGACGTTGTCATCAACGAAATACTTTTCAATCCACCAAATGGCGGTAGTGATTTTGTTGAACTGTATAACGCATCGGACAAAGTATTTGATGTTTTTGATTGGCAATTTGCCAATATTGCCGGGGATAGCATAGCTAATTATAAAACTATCCCATCTCATTTTTTAATCCGCGCAGGGGAATATGTCGTCGTCTCAAAAGATACAGCAAACATACAACTGAATTTTTCATTTAGTGTAAAAGGAAGATTTGTACAAAGTGAATTGCCATCCTACAACAACGATTCGGGAACTGTAATTTTGATTTCAAACAATGTTGTTTTGGATAGAGTTTCTTATTCTGCCGATTGGCACTTTGCTTTGCTCGATTCTGATGATGGAAAATCATTGGAAAGGATTAATGCAAAGGACGCAAGTCAATCGCCGGATAATTGGCATACAGCAGCTGAATCAGTAAATTTTGGAACTCCTGGTCGGGAAAACTCTCAATTTGTTCCAGTTGTTGAAACTGGCGAGTTCAGTTTGACATCCAAAGTTTTTTCGCCCGACAACGACGGCTTTGAGGATGTCCTTCAGATTCGATACAAAATGAACGATAACGATATTGTCGCAACAATTTCTATTTACGACGAATTTGGAAGATTGATTCGTAAACTAAAAGAAAACGAATATTTGGCCACGGAAGGAGTTTTTACATGGGATGGCGTTAATGACAATGGTAACAAGGCTAGTATTGGTCAATATATTGTCTATTTTGAAGCTTTTCGACCGGATGGAGGTGCGATTTTTCAGGACAAAAAAGTATGTGTTTTGGCTGGTAAAATTTAAGGATAACTTGTTGTACTTTTGTCCTTAAAAACTCCAAAGATGATTGCGCCAGGATCGAAAGGTTGGATAAACAAATACTTTGAATTGCTAAATAAGAAGCATTTCAATTTGTCGTTGGATATTCCTCTGGGTTTTACCGAAAAAGAAATGGTGCACTTTAGTTTGTTGCGCACAGGAGTAATATTTGGTATTCCAGCCGAAATGCTCTTTGCAAAGGATCTAGACGAAAGTAAGTGGACGAAATCTGAAAAGCTGAAACTATTATTGCTGGAGTCTCTTTTGCTCATTTACCACAATGAAAACAAAGACAAAGAATTAGATCCAGAAGATTTTAAGTTGTCTTTGCTGAAGTTTTATGAAAGTCACTCTTCCCCGATAATTTCGAAAGTTTTTAGGTTGTTTTTAAGTGAATCGGCTGACGAACGCTTGGAGAATATTTTAAGCCGCCGTTTAAATGTGAAATACAAGATGACGGAAAGCAAGTATTGGGTAAATTATCTTTCCAATGCCTTCATTTATTTGGATGTAATTCTTTATAGAGAGTTCTTAGGTAAAAAAGTAGAAACACTTTCTCTGTATTCCGAATTGGCAGAAAATGCATTAATCGCGATTTCAATGGCGGCGTTTTCTGACAATGTAATTACGGAGAAAGAAAAAAAGCTCTTTAAGGTGTTTTTAGATTCGTCCAACTTAAACGACGAACAAAAATCCATTGCAAAAAGAAGGTTCAAAGAAGGCGTTCACCTTTCTGATTTCACCAAAGTCGTTCACAACAATTGGCTGTTTCGACGCTTTTTAATAGATATTTCCGCACTAACAATTTTCGTCAATCAAGAACTCATGCCAGAGGAGTATATGGTTTTCGAAAAACTTTACGAATTTTTAGACATCCCCAAAAAAGAGGTCAATTATTCTTTGGCATTGATCGAGAATTTCGTTCTACAAAATAGCGATAAAGAGGAAATGTTGAGTTCGGCATCGTCCTACGAAAAGCTATACGGGAATTTGTCGAAACGGTGGGTTAAAATTTTGGGTAGAAACAAAGAAAAACTAGCTAAAGAGTTAAAGGAGAGCAAAGATTTGGTTTTTCTTATCACAAAATCAACCAAAGAAGAGTTGACCAAAGAAGAAAAAGAATTGGTAAAAACTCAGTTTCTGGACTTGGTAAGGTCCGTTCCAGCTTTGGCCATTTTCATGCTCCCGGGCGGCGCTATTATTTTGCCGATTATACTAAAAATACTTCCAGACCTTGTCCCAACTGCATTTCGGGACAATGAGCTTGAAGAGAAAAAATAATATCCCTCCCTTTATTTTACTTTCTTTTTTCTTAGATTTATCATTCTATTTAAGAGCAAAAAAAGCATATGGCAACAGTATTTGAAACGCGTTTAATTGGAAATATCGGACGTGATGCTACCTCAAAAACGATGGAAAAAGGGATGATAGCAATAACTTTTCCAGTTGCCCATAATAAAAATTGGAAAGATCGTAAAACCGGCGAAACCAAAACCAAAACGACTTGGGTAAATTGCACCATTTGGAAAAAAGAAGGTGCGAATCTAAAAATTCTAGAGTTTTTGAAGAAAGGTTGTCTAGTTGAACTAACAGGAACGCCAGTGGCAAAAGCGTATCAAGACGAAAATGAAATAATTCGTGCTGAAATCAAGTTAAATGTAGAAGGAGTAAACATTTTGAAAATTTCAAAACAAGACGCTGAAAACGTGAAAGATAATGCAAATGACACCCTAGATGATAGTTTTGACTCCTTAAGTGACTTCACTATTGATGAGGATGATTTTTAAAATTTCTTATCAATTGATTTGTGTGTAAAAATTCTTTACTTATATTTGCACTCGCTTTTAGAAATATTGGTGAAAATTCTTCCTTAGCTCAGTTGGTTAGAGCATCTGACTGTTAATCAGAGGGTCCTTGGTTCGAGCCCAAGAGGAAGAGCAAAAGTCCAGCAGAAATGTTGGACTTTTTTGCGTTATGTATGTTACTACTTAAATGAAAAACACAGTTTATATACTCCATTCTGCAAAGTTAAACCGCTTTTATACTGGTTTTTCGACCAATTTTGAGTTGCGTATGATTTTTCATGAAAAAAGTGAAATGAGAAAATTCACCTTTAAGGCGGACGACTGGGAAGTTTATTTTAAAATTGAATGTGATTCAAAAGCTCAAGGTTTGTCCATAGAAAAGCACATAAAACGGATGAAAAGCAGTCAATATATTCAAAATCTGAAAAAATACCCTGATTTGGTTTTACGTTTACAATCGAAGTATAAATAGGTAGGTTAATCAGACCCCGAAAGCTTTCGGGGTTGGTTCGAGCCCATCCCGATAGTTATCGGGAGAAGAGCAAAAGTCCAGCAGAAATGTTGGACTTTTTTGCGTTATGTAATATTAAAACTGCAGGTACCAATCGAAATAGTCCTTCAGGATTTGTTGTTTTTCTTGTCGGACAAAATTTAAAAAGGCCTGACTTACTGGGGATAATTTTTTCCCTTTAAGCCAGATTAAACGCCACTCAGTATGCAATGGCAGTCCTTTTGACGGTAAAATATGCAACTCCCCATTTTCCAATTCTGTTTTTATTCCGATTAATGGCATAATTGAGTAACCGAGTCCAGCAATAACAGCTTGTTTGACCGCCTCATTAGATGTAAGTTCCATTTTTTTTCGCTTCATCCCTTCCTTGGAAAGGAAATAGTGTTCCATTGCCTTACGTGTTGCGGAACCTTCTTCACGATAGATTAAGGGGCTGGTTTTGTTTCTTTTACTATGATTACCGATTAAGTACAGTTTGTTTTCTACTAATATTTCTTCTTCAACTTGCAATTTGTCAGGTAAAACAGAGACTAATGCAAAATCAGTTTCGTTGTTTTTTAGACTTTCGATAACCATGCTTTTGTTTGTAACATCTAGAACTAAATCAATGCCTGAGTTTTTTTCCATGAAACCGGTTAAAAAATAAGGAATGACGTATTTACCTGTTGATGCTGATGATATTTTGAGTTTACCCGTTAAGATCCCCTCATAGGCTTGGGTTTTGTAATTGATATTTTCTAATTCCATAATTACCCTCTCCGCGATCATTCCAATTTCTCTTCCAAAATCTGTTATGTAGAGTTTGCGTCCGATAACCTCGGTTAATGGTATTTCAAATTGGTCTTGAAAATTTTTGACTTGAATAGATACAGCAGGCTGCGTCATGAAAAGTTCTTCAGATGCTCTCGTGATACTCTCTGTCTGAATGACTTTAAGAAAAATTTGAAGTTGATGAATAGTATAATTCATAAAAATAGTTTATGTAAACCATAACAAATATAAATAAAAATATATGGAATTGGTGCTATAATTTTGTCCCATGAATTTAAAAAAGGTAAACATGAAAAATGAAAAAGAGCAGGTAATGATTACGAAAGATGAATTTGAATTGATTAAAGGAGTCTTTTCTCCTGATGATGCATTGGAAATAATTATGCACTTGTTGAATGAAAAAATCAAGTATCATGGTGTGAGAAGTTTTAATCAGTCGATACGAATTGGATCAAAAGACGAATGGTCCGAAGTTAGAATTGAAGAGCTCAAAGAAAGCAGAGACGAAATAAAATTTCTCTTGGATAAAGCAAAAGAAGATGGTCATACCGTAAAGATCAATTCTATCATTTCAATAGAATTAATTTAAACGCAACTAATTAAAATCTAGACGATTATGCAGACTAAATTTCTTTTATTTTTAATTCTCTTAGCGCCGGCAATATTCATAGTTACTGCCATCCTATCTTTCTTTCAAGAAGGAATTCGACCAACAACTATAAAAAAGATGGCAAAGGCGTCAACGTTAATTAGTTTATTCTCAGCATCCATTAGTGTTTACTTAGCGGTGAACAATGGACTCGTAGAATCTTCTTTACTCGGAATCAACAATTTCGGTCTAAGTATTGGAATTGACGCTTTGAGCAGTTTAATGTTCACCATGATTGCTATAATTGGTTTTATTG
>JAHEMP010000337.1 GCA_024643585.1 Crocinitomicaceae bacterium
CAATTGAATGGTTTGAAGCTAAATTCAACGAAGATTTAACACAAATCAACGAATTGTTTGATAGATTCAAGATTTCCGAGGCCTTGATGATGATTTACAAATTGGTTTGGGACGATTTCTGTTCTTGGTATTTGGAAATGATTAAACCAGGTTATAAGCAGCCTATAGATCAAATTACTCTGGATAGAACGAAGTTGTTCTTTGAAGATTTGCTAAAATTGTTGCAACCTTACACGCCATTTGTTGCGGAAGAGTTGTGGCATTTAATCCGCGATCGAAAAGAGGGAGAGGATATTATTGTAGCAGAATGGCCAAAAGGTAAATCGGTGAATAAAGCCGTTTTAACGTCTTTCGAAAAAGCCGAAAAGGTAATTACCAATATCCGAAATGTTCGCAAGCAGAACAATATCGCAAACAAGGTAAAAATGGAATTATTCATTAAGGTAAATGGACCAATCGATAAGGAAATGGATGCCGTTCTCGTTAAAATGGGGAATTTGTCTATCCTAGAATATACTGAGGAAAAAGTGCCTCAAGCAAATAGTTTTATTGTCGATGGAAATGAGTACTTCATCCCTTTTGGAGAAAGTATTGACGTTGAAGCCGAAAAAGCGAAAATGGAAGAGGAGCTGAATTATACAAAAGGTTTCTTGAAAAGCGTTCAAGGCAAATTGAAGAATGAGAAATTTGTTTCTGGCGCGCCGGAACAAGTAGTGGCCATAGAGAAAAAGAAAGAAGCAGATGCTTTACAAAAGATCGCTATTCTCGAAGAGAAATTAGCAGAGTTGGCTTAACAAATTGAAAAAGGTTTTAAAAAAAGTCGCTTTCGGGCGACTTTTTTTGTGGTAAGAATATAAACTTATCTTAAAATCTCATCAACCGTATTTCTCGTCACAAAATGGTAATTGTTCCGAGCTGTTTTGTACAAATCTTTCGCCCAAACTTTGTTATCTGCATTTTTGACTAATTCTTCAAAAATGGGTTCGATATATTTTCTTCTACCGACCTTGATTAAAAATTTTCGCATGGGTGGAAAAATAGCTTTGTAATTGTTTTTTATGCCCAGCACAAACCATTCCGCCATGATCTCGGAATTACCGCAAGCTTTGAAATTCAAATTTTTATCAATCAAAGCCATTGTTGAAACAGGCAAAGTATCTGGTAAGGTCCGAATGAAAGCCAACCATTCTTGAGTCGTATAGTTTTCACGTTCGATTTTATCTTTCTTCCATTTCACTTTGAAAATATCATCACCTTCCGCCAATCGGTTAGCTAAAGCTTGTATATCATTGAACCTTTTGGACTCAATACTAATGCAATTTGATGGCAACCCGTCTTCATATAACCATTCTTTCAAATTGAAACGAATACGCATAGGATTCAACAAATGCTCACGTAGGAAATTTTCAAACTCTTCTGTTGTTAAGGTTTTGAAACCATATGTTTTAAAGTATCTTTTGAGAAAGGCATCAAAATTCGCTCGACCAACTTTGGCTTCCAATGTTTTTAAAAACATAGCACCTTTGACGTAAGCAACAGTAGTCATACCGTCGTCTGGATTTCTTCCATCAAGAAATAATTTTAGATGTGAGTCGTATGGATGAGAGCTAGCTGCAATCGTTTTCAACTCGGCTTGAAGCTCTTGGAATTCAATCAAAGCGAGCATATCTGCAACTTCTTTGCCGTAGATGTCCTCCATTATCCGATTTTCGATGTAGACAGTAAAACCTTCATTCAACCAGAAATCGTTCCATGTGCGGTTCGTGACGTAATTTCCTGACCAAGAATGCGCCAATTCGTGAGCAATTACCGAAACTAAGCTTCGGTCACCAGCTATTAAAGTTGGGTTTGCAAAAGTTAAACGAGGATTTTCCATTCCCCCAAATGGGAAAGAATAGGGAAGAACAACGATATCATATTGTTCCCATTGGTATTTTCCAAATAATTTCTCAGCGGATTTAATCATTAAAGGTAATTCCTCAAATTCATAGACACATTTATCAATTAAGCTTGGCTCCGAATAAACGCCTGAATTTTCACCTAATTTTTCATAAACTAAATCGCCAACTGCAATTGCAATAAGGTAGCTGGGAATAGCCTGTTTCATTTCAAAATGATACTTACCTTCTTCGTTTTTTTTAATTGGGTTTTCAGCACTCATCAAGGCGAGCATTTCGACAGGAACTTTAACATCCGCCGAATAAGTAATTCTGTTGGAGGGCAGATCTTGAATGGGAATCCATGAACGAGTTAAAATAGCTTCTCCTTGTGAATACAAGAACGGTAATTTTTTTCCGCCTGTCATTTCTGGGTCCAACCAATCTAAGGCTTCGCTTTGATCAGTCGTTTGATAATAAATGTTGATTTTAGTGGTATTTGAATCGACTGTAACCGTTAATGGTTGTCCGAGAATCGAATCTTGTTCTCCTACAATATAATTGGTTTCGATTTCTGATTCAATTTCTCCTAATGTTACTTTTTGAATTTTCAATCCTTGAAT
>JAHEMP010000338.1 GCA_024643585.1 Crocinitomicaceae bacterium
TTTTTCTTTTTGGAAGTTGGCATTGCATCGTCTTCAGTTGAACCAGTCTGGGTTGGAGCGCCGAAGGAATAAGTTTCTTCACCCAAATCATTAAACTTATGGTCTTCCACTAATTCGTCTTTTTTATAGACATGTCGACGTTTGATACTTTGGTTAGGGTAATAATTAACAAACTCACCCTCTCTTTGTCCCTTTTTGTTGTAGAACTCATAACTTTGAACTTGTCCTTGAATAAAAAATGTTTTGAATTCACCATTCTTGATTCCCTCAGACCAGCTCTCGGTTCTTAATAAATTCCCATCGTTGAAATAATATTTACAAACGCCATCTTTTTTGCCATTTTTAAAAAATAGATCTTCCAAAAGAATTTTATCCATTGAATATTTCTTGAATGATCCGTTTAGAATTCCAGCCGAGTACTCCACCTCTTTCTCAATTTTTGAACCCGGGTAGTACGTCCTTTTCGTTCCGTTTAGCAAACCATTTTTATAATTTTCCCAGAGCGTAGTATCCCCTTTTGGCCCAAAATAAATTTGCTTGCCGTGTTTTTCACCGACTAAATAATTCATTTCCCAAGCCAAGGACGCTGTGCTGTCGTAATAAAAAAGCCATTGCCCATTTTCTTCGCCTCTTAAGTGATTTCGAATAACTTTTCTGCAACCCGAGCGATAAAAAGAAGTGTCGGCACCATCTTCTTTCCCGTCTAAAAAGGTAATTCGTCTTTCCAATAAACCGTTCGAAAAGCAAGTTTCACAAGTTCCTGAAAAAGGCGATCCATCGTTGCTGGAAATTATTGTATTAGAATTCTCGTCATAAGACAATTTCTCATTGCAATCCACGACTCCGGCCAATTTTCCACACTCCCAAGTCGCAAATCGAGTGCTTCCCTCTGGTCGGTCGTAGCATTTCTTTTCTGTTTTTGGTGTTGGTATTTGACCTTGAACAAAAAAAGGTAAAATGATTAGAAGTAGGATTACTTGTTTCATGTTGGTTTTATTAACTATCTATTTTTTAGACTATTCATGTAATTCCAAAGATTCGAATGCCTTGCGCATTTTTTCAGGGATGACTATTGTTTTATTTTCTATTGAGTCGTAGCATACCATCACCGAAAGCCCTTTGGTTCGAACTTCGTCGTTCACTCGTATAGTATACGTAAAGGTGAAGGATTTATTACCTATGCTATTTGTTTTCAATTCAATCTGTGGAGAATCGTGAAGAAAAATCGGTTTTATATAATCAATTTCATTTCGCGCCAAAAGAAAACCATCTTTTTGATAATCCCATTTACTGCCCAATAGTTTTTCTAAGTAGTGTACTCGCGTCATTTCAAAATAAGACAAATAGACGGAATTGTTAACGTGTCCCATCATATCTATATCGGCAAATCGAACTTGGACTTCAAAGGGAGTTGGAATCATAATTTTTTATCTAATTTTTCGAATTCTGAATTGTTTGAAACATACTCTGGAACCAATTCTTTCATTTTGCCTACAATATGAGTATTGTCTTGTGTTTCAAATAAATCGACCAAGTCATTGATGTTTTTGACCATGGTTTCATCGGCTTGACGAATTTTCGCTTTCAATATCTGTGGATGATGCGTAGGCAAAGTATTTTCATCTTTTGCCAACAACTCTTCGTACAATTTTTCACCAGGACGTAATCCAGTAATTTTTATTTCGATGTCGCGACCCAATTCCAAACCGTTTATTTTTATCATTTTCTTGGCTAAATCCATAATACGAACGGACTCGCCCATGTCAAATACAAAAATCTCGCCACCTTCTCCCATTGCTCCAGCCTCAAGCACCAATTGGCAAGCTTCTGGAATGGTCATGAAAAAACGAGTTATTCGCTCGTCTGTTAACGTTATCGGTCCACCCTGTTCTATTTGTTTTTGGAACAAAGGAATAACCGATCCGTTTGAACCCAAAACATTCCCAAATCGAGTTGTTATAAATTTTGTCTTTTTCGATTCATTCGCAAACTGAGCATACATTTCCGCTATTCGCTTAGAGGCCCCCATCACGTTTGTAGGATTTACGGCTTTGTCTGTGGAAATCATTACGAATTTCTCTACATTGTTTTTTATAGCGCAATCGACCAAATTTCTGGTGCCTTTAACATTGGTGAAAATTGCTTCACTCGGATTGCTCTCCATCAATGGAACGTGTTTGTATGCGGCTGCATGGAATACCAATTCCGGTTTGAATACGCTGAACATGCGTTCCATTCTATCCAAGTTACGAATATCACCAATGACAACTTCTATCGGTGCATAGGGATACAAAGAGAGCAATTCTATTTGCAAATCATAAAGAGGCGATTCGGCTTGGTCCAACAACAATAACTTTTTTGGATTGTGTTTAAGAATTTGCATTACCAACCCGCTTCCAATTGAGCCGGCTGCTCCAGTTACCAAAACGACTTTATCTTGTAGTTCTTCTTTTATCGCTTTTTCGCTCAACAGAATAGGATCTCTACCCAAC
>JAHEMP010000339.1 GCA_024643585.1 Crocinitomicaceae bacterium
TCCCTCCATCAGCGATTACAGGAACACCTGTCCCTTCTAATGCTTTAGCAACATCGTTGACAGCCGTTAATTGTTGTACACCAACTCCAGCGATTACTCGTGTCGTACAAATAGAACCTGGACCAATTCCAACTTTAACTGCATCGGCACCTGCGTCAGCTAAGTATTTAGCAGCTGAAGCTGAAGCGATATTTCCAACAATAACTTGAAGTGAAGGATATTTTGCTTTAACTTCTTTTAATTTTGTTACTACTCCAACAGTATGACCATGAGCGGTATCAATTACAACAACGTCAACTCCGGCTTCAACCAATGCGTCAACTCTTTCCAAAGTATCAGGTGTAACGCCTACGGCAGCACCAACTCTTAATCTTCCAAAGCTATCTTTGCATGAAAGAGGATGTTGTTTTACTTTAATTATATCTCGATACGTAATTAAACCTACAAGGCGATTGCGTGAATCGACTACAGGAAGTTTCTCAATTTTGTTTTCTTGCAAGATGCCTTCAGCATCGGACAATTCAATATGGTCGTTGGCTGTTATCAAGTTTTCAGCTGTCATAATTTGAACGACAGGTCTGGATAATTCTTTTTCGAATCTTAAATCTCTATTGGTAACAATTCCCTTTAAAATACCATCTTTGTCAACAACAGGTATTCCACCAATACTATGCTCTTTCATTATGGCAAGGGCATCTTTTACAATAGCTTCTTCAGATAAAGTTATCGGGTCGATGATCATTCCACTTTCAGAACGTTTTACTTTCCTAACTTCCATCGCTTGGTTTTCGATGGACATGTTTTTGTGAATAATTCCCAATCCACCTTGCTGTGCAATGGCAATGGCCAACTTAGATTCTGTTACCGTATCCATTGCAGCAGATATTATCGGGGTATTTACTGAAATCTGTTTGGTTAATCGACTAGACAATTTAACGTCTCTTGGGAGAACCTCTGAAAACGCTGGAACGAGAAGAACGTCGTCGTAGGTTAAACCTTCTCGTATAGTACTAATATTGGATAATGACATGGAACCTATTTTGTAAATAAATTCCGACAAATTTAATACTAATTTCTCAGAAGCATGACACATTAACGTTTCTTTGTATCTTTATTACAGAAATAATCCCATTTTTGTAAATAAAAACTCGATTTTTTGAAGAATTTATATCCATACAGCACCAAAATATCTTTCACTATCGTTTTGGTTTTCATTTTTGTTTCAATGCGATTCCAAAGTTTAAGTCAAAGCAATGATAGTTTGATTCAACTTTCTGGGGTGGTGGTTTCAGAAGATGATTTGGAAGCATTGCCCTACACTACAATATTCGACAAATCTATAAGACGTGGAGTGATTGCAGATTATTATGGCTATTTCTCTCTAGTTGTAACCCCAGGAGACACTTTACTTTTTTCTTTTTATGGTCACAAAACATCGTCTTTCATAGTTCCAGATACCCTTAAAGACAATAGGTACAGCATTATTCATATGATGCAAAAAGACACGGTTAATTTACCTCAAGTGGATGTTTATCCATGGCCATCGAGAGAGGATTTCGCAAGAGCTTTTGTTGAAATGGAACCCTATGACGATGCATTAAGAAGGGCTCAAAGAGAATTGTCAGGGGAAAGTCTTGCATTTGCAGCGGCTCGATTACAAGTGGATGCTGGTTTGGCTCAAAGCTATGCGACGAACCAAAGAAATACCAAACTCTACACAATGGGGCAATTGCCTATGAATAATTTATTTAATCCTTATTCTTGGGCGAAATTTATTTCAGATTGGAAAAACGGCGAATTAAAACGTCAATAGTCGCTCTCTATCTATTAATTTAGGCAGGATAACACAAACAGTATTTCTCGACAGGATTAGCTAAAGCTGAAATATTTAAGTTATCAGAGGCTTTTGATAAGTCAATTATTTCTCCCGTTTTCATTTTTAAATTGATATTTTCCTTTCCATGATTGTACGCACTATTTGTCAGTTTTTGTGAATAAACGTAATAGGCAGTATCCTCAAAACTCATTTTCCATTTTTGAACCAGTTCGTTTCGCTCCCGAAGAATTCTTTCACTACTAAAAGGTTCTTTTGAAATTTCTATTTTTAAAAGATCTCTGTTTACCAATCTTCGAGATAGGTCAGACAAAATAAGATCAGGGCTTGATTTCCAGACTTTAATGGCTCCAAGAATGTCAAAGTCATCCAAATTGGCAAAATGATCTAAAACCATTCTATCATTTTTAAAATCTGCTAATTTGACTTTGTTACGTAAGAAAAAATGCAAAGATGGACTAGCAAAAACATCTTGCCCTGATTCCACCATAGATTTGGCTCTTCTTAATAACTGGATCAACATCAATTCCGCTGAAACAACCGTTTTATGCAAATAAACTTGCCAATACATTAATCGTCTTGCAACAATAAATTTTTCGACAGAATAAATTCCTTTTTCTTCCAATACGAGTTGACCCTCATGAACATTA
>JAHEMP010000077.1 GCA_024643585.1 Crocinitomicaceae bacterium
GGATGAATTTAGAAAGTATTCTTCGAGGAATAGTCGGAATGCTAGCATTGCTATTGATTGCTTTCCTTTTCAGTGCCAACAGAAAAGCAATAAAGTGGAAAACGGTCGGATTGGGTATTTTAGCCCAGATTTTATTGGCTATTGGTGTCTTAAAAGTCCCTTTCGTTCAACATGCTTTTGAATTTGTCGGCGGTTTGTTCGTTCTCGTTTTGAACTTTACTCAAAAAGGAAGTCAATTTCTATTGGGCGGAATGATGGATATCGAGAGTTATGGGTTTATCTTCCTATTTCAGGTATTACCAACCATAATCTTTTTCTCAGCATTGACTTCCCTTCTATTTTACCTTGGTATTATCCAAAAAATAGTGAGTGGTATGGCGATGGTATTAACAAAACTTTTAGCCATTTCCGGCGCTGAAAGTTTGTCTGTAGCAGGGAATATTTTTCTAGGTCAAACAGAAGCACCTTTAATGATTAAAGCCTATTTGGATAAAATGAACAAGAGTGAAATTCTCTTAGTGATGATAGGTGGAATGGCAACCGTGGCTGGTGGAGTTTTAGCAGCATACATAGGGTTTCTCGGTGGAAATGATCCAGTTTTAAAATTAGAATTCGCAAAACATTTATTAGCCGCATCTGTCATGGCAGCCCCTGGGGCAATTGTTATTGCAAAAATGCTGTATCCGCAAACTGAAAAAATCAATACTGACGTGACTGTGTCCAAAGAAAAAATTGGTTCGAATGTGCTGGACGCTATTTCAACAGGGACAACAGAAGGATTGAAACTTGCCGCAAATGTCGCAGCGATGCTTCTTGTATTTATTGCTTTCATCGAAATGATCAATTACACACTGGGTTGGATTGGTGGCTGGTCGGGCTTAAATGAATTAATTGCTATTTACACGCCATATTCAGAGTTCTCACTTGAAACTATATTAGGAACCGTTTTCTCTCCTCTAATGTGGATAATTGGTGTCGCAAAAGAGGATATGATGCTCATGGGACAATTGTTAGGTGTAAAATTAGCAGCATCCGAATTTGTAGGGTATATCCAATTGGCAGAATTGAAAAACGCTGCCAACTCCTTGCATTTCACCTATGATAAATCGGTAATAATGGCAACCTATATGCTTTGTGGGTTTGCAAACTTCGCCTCAATTGGGATACAAATTGGGGGAATTGGTTCTTTGGCGCCTGGTCAAAGAAAGACACTTTCAGAGTTTGGATTAAAAGCCGTTCTCGGTGGTTCCCTCGCCTCATTGCTCTCTGCAACTATGGCTGGGATGATTTTGGGGTAAAAAATTACGAATTACTTAATGCCGAAATACGAATTCATACATGCTGATTCGTAATTTAAATTTTAAATTGTTTTATGGAATACTGAAAATTCTTTCATCTAAAAGGAAATAACCTTTAAAAACAAAAAGATGAAAAAATTAAGCTTGATTGCCTTGTTACTTTATGCAAGTACAAGTATCGCTCAAAATGGCTTGGGTGAAGTGGTTGGTACAGTAGTGAATGGCAAAACCAATGAAACAGTTTATGCCGCAAATGTTTTTATCCTTGACCAAGACAGAAGATATATTGCTCGTACGGATGAGGATGGGAGATTTAGAATAAGCGCCATTCCTGCGGGTAAATACCAACTGTACATTTCTCAATTTGGCGACACCATGAAATCTCAAATTGTTGACGTTCCAATAGATGGGTTTGCCAATACAGGAAAAATTCCATTTTACAGCAACATTCAAGACATTCCAGTAATTGTTGTTACAGCAAATCAAGGAATAAAACTAGAGCATGGGTTCCTTCCGGTTCCTAAACTTGAGGCAAAAGAAATAGCAAAAAGTGCTATAAAATTCGATATAAAGGCTTTGGTCGCAAGTATGACAACGGATGTAAAAATCGCTGACGACGGATCACTAGTTTTCCGTGGAGCCCGAAAAGGAGATATGATGTACATGGTGGATGGAATGAAGGTGTTAGGGGATTTAAACATTCCTTCAACAGCAATAGGAAGAATGATGGTCTATTCAGGAGGACTTCCAGCAAATTACGGAGATACAATGGGTGGTGTTGTCGTAATGGAAACCAAAAGCTACTTTGAACTATTGCGCGACTATGAATCAACACAATTGAGAATGGGTAAGTAAAATGAATTGAGAATAAACCAACCATTAAAGCCTATAGTCAAAATTGATTATAGGCTTTATTCTGAATAACCAACTACTATATTTTTGGTATTCAACCTCTTTTCTAACCAACTATTGATCGTTACTTTCTCTTTTTTTGAAGGGTATTTATTTGTGCGAATAAATACCCACCATTCTACTTCCTCCTTATTCGTTGTTGAATTGATATAGTCCTTTTTGTTTAGCATAACCGTATCAATTTTAGGCATTAAAATTTTTATTTCACTGCCAATTTCCAAATTCACTTCATAAATTTGTTTGAGGCTATCAATGTGCTTGTTTAATTTTAAGTTCTCGTTCGCTTTGGCCAACAAAGCTTCCTTTATTTTTAAATCCAAATTGTCCAAGGACGCTTTATCAGTTGATGAAAATCCTTGTTGGACTATTAACTTAGTATCAACTAGATCGTAATATTTCAATTTGGAGTTCAACTTATCTATGTCCTTTTTTGAAATCTCTTCGCCACCAAAAGTCAGTGTAATGGTTCTTGACTTTTCATCCATTATCTTTTGCAATAAATAATCATTTTTGAAATGGGCCTCTTTTGATATAAAATAATTCGCGTTAGATATAAATTTTTGATACTCAACAATTTTATACCCAAAATAAATGCTCGGAATTAATGTTACCACAACAATAGAATAAAGAATAATTTTTGATCTCCTTTCCAACCGAGAATCCTCATGTTTTTTAATAGAAAATTTTAATAAGTAGGCTGAAATGATTGTTGCGAAAGCGATAAAAACAGTGTTGATCCAAAACAAGTATATCGCACCGAAAAAATAATTAAATTGAAAAGTAGCAAGTCCATAACCCGCCGTGCACAATGGAGGCATCAAAGCTGTTGCAATAGCAACTCCCGGAATTACATTTCCTTTTGTTTTGCTAGTGGCAGCAATAAATCCTGCAAACCCTCCAAATAGAGCAATTAATACATCAAATATGGTGGGTTGTGTTCGAGCTAAGATTTCTGAATGGGCTTCTTCAATAGGAGAAATTAAAAAATAGATTGTGGACGAAAATAACCCTACAACAAAAGCAAAAGAGTAATTAACTAAACCTGTCCTCAACAAAACTAAATCCTTAGTTGCAACGGAGAAACCTATACCTACTATTGGTCCCATTAGAGGAGATATAAGCATGGCGCCAATTATTACAGCCGTTGAATTGGTATTCAAACCAAGCGAGGCAATTAATATGGCAAAGAACAAAATCCAAAGATTGGTTCCTTCAAAAACAGTGTCGTTTTCAATGGACTTTCGAATTGACAATCTACTTTCTTTGTCTTTTCTTAGATCAAACTTTTTTAGAAATGAAAAATCCATAATTAAAAATTTACATTGGATAAATCGAAATTGCAAAAAAGTCTGGAATGAATTTAGTTCAAGGATTCCTTTCTACAATTAGTACAATAAAGTTAGGATCAGAAAAATTTTGGACTTTTCGCCTGTACTTTCGGCAAAAATTTCTTCAAATCCTGTTCGTCTTTTTGAGAGAGTATCATCAAATTTCCATCCGCTTCAATAACAATTTGGTTTTCCAGACCTTGAATCATGACTAATTTATCGTTTGGAACATTCACAATACAATTTTTCGAGTCAATCATTGTCACATTATCGCCAACCACCGCATTTCCATTTTCATCTTGGTCCATATGCGTATATAGAGACCCCCAAGTTCCCAAATCAGACCAATCGAAGGTAGCCACAACGACGTCTACATTCTTGGCCTGTTCCATTACAGCAAAATCGATGGAGATATCTTCACAATCGGCGAAACATTTGTTTACCATCGTTTGCTCATCTACAGAGTTGTATTTCTCCATTTCTCCGGTGAAAATAGAATAAAGATTGGGTTGAAATTTTTGCAAAGCTTCTAAAATAGCTTCTGTCTTCCAAATAAAAATTCCAGAATTCCAGAAGAAATTGCCGCTTGCCAAAAACGATTCAGCAGTTTCTAAATCTGGTTTTTCACGAAATTGAATGACTGCAGTTGATGAACCCGGTTGCACTTTGAGCGCTGCATCCACTTCAATGTAACCATAACCCGTGTCTGGACGAGAAGGTTGAATTCCTAACGTTACTAATTTTCCTTGCTCTGCCCTGTTAATTGCAGCATTTATGGTATCAACAAATAGCTGATCTTTGAGTATTAAATGATCGGAGGGTGCAACAATTAAATTTGCATTTGGATTCAAATCTTGAATTTTTGCAGCTGCGTAGGCGATACAAGGAGCTGTATTTTTCCGCATGGGTTCCGACAAAATTTGTTCGATTGCCATTTCAGGAATTTGCTCGGCTACCAAATCGACATAATTTTCATTTGTGACAATGAAGATATTTTCTTTTGGCGCCACGTTTTTCAAACGATCGTAAGTTAATTGCAACAGAGATTTCCCCATTCCAAGAACGTCTAAGAATTGTTTTGGCCTTTCTGGGGTGGACATTGGCCAGAATCGACTTCCGATTCCACCTGCCATTATTACGCAATAATTGTTATTCATCATCTTTCAATTTTACTTCAGCCATTGCTGAAACCAAGTAGTTTTTCCTAGTACTCAATTCATAGCAAAGGTATCTTTTTCTTCTTAACTTTCCTTTTGAAAACCATTTTCCATTGATCTCAAAATGTGTGTTTTCAGCAATATCTTCTAAATATAATACTTCATTGGTATTTACATCATAAGAACGCAATACACGCATCAGATTGAGATCTGTGCACGACGATGCTTTTACATTAACAAGCGACTTTAGTAGAGCGTCTTCAATATCTTTCGGCAAATGACCACTCTCTATAGTTGGATAGATTAATTTTTGATAGGTTAGTTGCCACTCTTTTCCATGTGCTTTTATTCGACCGCCGTATTCCAAATGAGCAAAATAATGCGCCAATTCATGAATTGTCGTGATAAGAAATGAATAAGAATTTAGATTTCCATTGATGGTTATCTTTGGCCTTTTTAAGCCTGGACCGTATCGAAAATCTCCAAGTTTAGTGGATCTTGGTCGCACTATTGAAAATTCTAAAGGATGCTTGAGAATCAAATCCACAACATTATCAACGAATTCCGCAGGCAAATACTTTTGTAAGATGCGCTGATGCTGTTCAAATGCAGTTGGTTTAATCATGGCTTAAAATTAATTCTTCTTTTGCAAATAGAAACCAAGAATATTTTCAGAAAAACAACAAATAAATACTTAGGAACGAAGAAGTCTTGATAAAACTTATTCATTTCCCTTCTTCAAAACAGAAATAACACTTAATTTAGCCCACAAGATGAATGTAATTTCGAACATTGGTAAGTATTTTCAAATGCTCTGGGTTGTTTTTTCCAAACCAGAAAAGATTAAAATATTTCGTACACGCTTATTTGACGAAATCCAAAGTATAGGAATAAACTCAATTCCTATTGTTGCCTTATTGTCCACCTTTATGGGCGGGGTAATCGCTTTGCAAACGGCTTCAAATATGACTTCTCCGTTATTGCCCGAATATACAATCGGTTATATAACACGTTCTAGTACAATATTAGAATTTTCGCCGACAATAATTTCGTTAATACTGGCCGGTAAAATTGGTTCTAATATTGCTTCTGAAATTGGAACCATGCGCGTAACAGAACAAATTGACGCTTTGGAAATTATGGGAGTAAACTCCCTATCCTTTTTAGTGTTACCCAAAATAATGGCTGCCGTTTTGTTTTTCCCGTTTATGCTTATTATGTCTATAGGTTTGAGCTTAATCGGTGGTTGGCTTTCTTTGGTTTTTGCGGATTTATCCTCAACCGAAACTTATATATTTGGTTTGCGTTCCTTCTACAAAGACGGCGATATTGTCTATGCATTGGTTAAATCTGTTGTCTTTGCTTTTGTCATTGTTTCGGTTTCCTCGTTTTACGGTTACTATACAAAAGGTGGCGCATTGGACGTAGGTAAATCATCGACACAGGCCGTTGTCAACAGCAGTGTGGTAATTTTGATTTGTAATTTTTTCTTGACTCAAATGATATTGTTGTAATGATCGAAATTCAACATATAAATAAGTCATTTGGAGATCGTCAAATACTATTTGACATTAATGCCAAATTTGAAAAAGGGAAAGTAAACCTGATTATTGGTCAATCTGGGCAAGGTAAATCTGTACTTACAAAATGTATCGTTGGTCTTCATGAACCCGATTCTGGAAGTGTAATTTTTGATGAAAGAAATTTCACGAACATGGACCGAACAGAACGTAAAGATTTACGAAAGGAAATTGGAATGTTATTTCAAGCTTCTGCACTTTTTGACTCCATGAATGTTGAACAGAATGTTATGTTTCCAATGACCATGTTTGGCAATCAGACGAAGAAGGAAATGCTCAACCGAGTAAACTTTTGTTTGGAAAGGGTGAATTTGGAGGGCAAAAACGATCTTTTACCTGCGGAGTTGAGTGGTGGTATGAAAAAAAGAGTTGCAATTGCCCGCGCCATAGCATTAAATCCTCGCTATTTATTCTGTGATGAGCCCAATTCAGGATTGGATCCGCAAACTTCAATTGTTATTGACAATTTAATACGCGAAATTACTTATGAGTCAAACATTACAACAGTTGTAATTACTCATGATATGAATTCTGTGATTGAAATTGGCGACAACATTATTTTCATACACGAAGGAAAAAAATGGTGGGAAGGCGATAGAAAATCAATTATTACGACCGAAAACAAAGAAATAATTGATTTCGTTTACGCATCTGAATTCATGAAAGAAATTAAGGCATCAATGCAAAATAGTTGATTCTTAGTAACCACTTCCATCATTTATCCAACCATTTTCCCATTTTAACATAGCAGATTGCCATATCTCTCGGTAATTCATGCTTCTTTCAAGAACATAGTCGTTTTTATGCAATCTTTTTGGATTTCTTTCAAAAATAAATTGACGAGTTTGAACGTCGGCAAATCCATAAATCCATATTTCTCCTCGCACGTCATTCTGTATCAAGTCAGGTTTGCCATAAAGTATATGCATCATACCCCGGTCTGTTTTCCATCCAATTTTGAAGCTACTATAAACCAAATTAGCATAGTCCACTCTATTGTTGAATTCTCTTATTAATTTCTCAGCCCTAACTGGATCGTTGTTGGAGGCTTTTGCCCAGTATTTGGTCCAAGTATTAATAGAAACCTCTTTGTTGTCAGGACCTACCAGATAAATCAAAGGGTCAATGGAATAGTTATCACGTCTGTGTTGAACAGTAAATTCAAAATATCCGTTTACATCTATATCTCCTGCCGTTATATTTGGCACTATTCTGCAATAGGATTCTGTTTTTAATTCATTGATTCTATTTTGAATCTCATTTTTTGTCCCAACGAATTCATTAATTACATTCGGCTTTTCATTTTCATCAATACTAGAAATAGAATACATTAATTCAGCTGGCGAGAAGACATTTTGATATATTTCCAGTTTCAAATCCTCCTCAAGTTCCTTGTTTACTTTTAATTCCGCTTTGCCTAAAGCAATAAAACTTCTACCCGCATTACAATCACAATCATTATTCCATAAAGAAATATCTTCTGGAATAAAATCAAACTGGCGCTCTAAGAAATCCGAGTACTCTTGAAATACATGTTTATTTTGATCGATAATACTAATTTCATAAACAAGGTCTTTCCTTTCTGGCAATTGAAAAACGAAACTATCAACTATTCTTTTGCTTTCGATTGTAAGCGTATCTCTAGACTGCTCCAACAATATCGGTTTGCCCAACTTATCCTCTTTAATGGTTAATTCAATTGTCAAGGATTTAGACCAGTTACCCGATGAGTCTCTTATGGATAGAAAATCTTCTGGTTCAACTGAGTAATACAATTTACATTCAGAACCTGAATATTGAAAAAACTGATATTTTAAGGGTAAATTTTCAACTGGTTTAGGCTTTACTTCTTTTACTTCCAGCAACTTGGAATAACCTGCTTCCTTTGTTGATGAGCAGGCGTAAACAAATAAAATGAGAAAAAAAATACTAATCCTCATCCTCATTAATCTCCTCCAAATAATTTGCGTTGTCTAATTTCTTTTTGGTCTTTACACCCAGCTTTTTCAATTTTTCAGCTGAAACCAATAGATTTCCATTTCCCGTCTTTAGTTTGTTCATTGCTTTTTCATAAGCATCCGTTGCTTCCAATTGCTTTTTGCCGATTTTTTCCAGGTCATCCACAAAAGAGGCAAATTTGTCATATAATCTTCCTGCTTGCTCAGCAATCGCTACAGCATTTTTGTTGGTTCTCTCGTGTTTCCATATCGAGTCAACCGTTTTTAGCGTTGCTAATAAAGTGGAAGGTGTGACCAGAACAATTTTTTGTTTCATTGCCAATTCATACAATTCGGGTTCTTCTTTTACAGCAAGTGCAAAGGAAGATTCCAAAGGAATAAACAACAATACAAATTCAGGAGAATTCACATCCGTCAAATGCGAATAATCTTTTTCTCCCAATTGCTTGATGTGCGTTTTCAAAGAAAGCAAATGGTCTTTTAACGCCTCTTTTTTCAACTGAACATCGTCTTCATTAATGTACCTTTCAAAAGCGCGAAGCGAGACCTTTGAATCTATAATTATCTTTTTGTTTTCAGGTAATTGAATAACCACATCAGGTCTTTGAAGATTACCTTGGTCGTCGCGAAACGAAGTTTGTGTTTCGTATTCTTGTCCTTTTATGAGTCCTGAAGATTCCAAAATTCTTTCCAGGGCCATTTCACCCCAATCACCTTGCACTTTGTTCTCTCCTCTCAACGCATCGACTAAGTTTTGAGCTGTATTTTTCATTTTGTCGTGTTGCTCCGACAGAGTTTTTACCACAGCAGACATATTTGAATATTGTTCTATATCTTTCTTATGGTTT
>JAHEMP010000078.1 GCA_024643585.1 Crocinitomicaceae bacterium
AAAGCTGGTTTAGGAATAGGAAATCAAGCAAACAATCCTTGGTTGCAGGAACTTCCAGATCCAATCACGAAAGTAACTTGGGACAACTATATCACTATGAATCCTGTTGAAATGAACGGGAGATACGCTACAACATTTGATCAAGAAAACGGATTGAATCTTGCGACAATCACTGTGGATGGTAAATCAATTACTTTGCCTGTCTACCCAACACCTGGCCAAGCAATTGGAACTGTAGGAGTTGCCTTAGGTTATGGAAGAGGAGCAAACCAAGAGAAAATTGGTAGAGCGGCATTCCAAACTAAGGAATACGGTGGTTACGCTGAAGATTCAAATGGAAATATGAAACCGATTGGGGCCAATGCATTTGCCTTTATTGGAAATGAAAATGGAACCATGAGTTATTCTGCTCCTGCAAGTATTAAGGCAGAGGAGGGAGAATATATTATTGCAGCAACCCAAATTCACCATACGGTGATGGGAAGACATTCTATAGTTCGTGAAACAACTTTAGATACGTATAAGTCAAAAGACAAAGAAGCCTATAACCCAAGTTATAAATTGCAGAAATTGGATGAGAACGGTCATCACGTTGAAGCACCAATGAGTGAATTTGACTTATGGGATGCGCATCCAGTGGAGAAAATAGGTCACCGATGGGCAATGACAATAGATTTGAGTTCTTGCTATGGATGTGGATCTTGTCTAATAGCTTGTCAATCAGAAAACAACGTACCTGTTGTAGGTAAAGATGAGGTAAGAAGAGGTCGTGAAATGCACTGGTTGCGAATTGACCGATACTTCTCTTCTGATGAAGAAGCGGCGATTGGAACTAGAAAAGATAAAGATACTTTCTCTTACGATAATGCAGAGATTGCAGCAGAGAATCCAAAAGTGATTCACATGCCTATGATGTGCCACCACTGTAATCACGCTCCATGCGAGACTGTATGTCCAGTTGCGGCTACAAATCATAGTAATGAGGGATTGAATCAAATGGCATACAACAGATGTATTGGCACAAGATATTGTGCGAACAACTGTCCGTACAAGGTACGTCGATTCAACTGGTTCAATTACCCATCGTACAAGAAATTTACAGAAATCAACCCAGCTCAAGACGATTTAGGCCGTATGGTGTTGAACCCAGACGTTACGGTGAGAACTCGTGGTGTTATGGAAAAATGTTCATTCTGTGTTCAACGAATTCAAGCTGGTAAGTTAGTAGCGAAAAAAGAAGATCGTCCGGTAGTGGATGGTGATGTAACTACTGCTTGTGCTGACGCTTGTCCTGCAAATGCAATTATCGTCGGTGACTGGAATGATTTGAAATCTATGGTTCGTACTAGTTCAGATGATAAGCGAGCATACCAAGCTTTGGAAGAAGTTGGTGTTAAGCCAAACATGTGGTACAAAACAAAAGTACGTAACGAGGAGAATAAAGAATTGGCACACCTTCAAGTTGAACCTGCTGCTCATGGCGGACATGGGAATACAGGACACGAAGAAAAAGCTCATCATTAATTAAGAAATAAATTAGACTGTAATGCATAAGGAAGCAGCAATTAGAGAACCCCTCATTTTAGGTCATAAGTCCTTTCATGATGTTACTGAGGATGTATGCCGTCCGATCGAAGACAAAGCACCAAAAATGTGGTATGTTTTGTTCGGAATCGCAGCCATCATAGGTTTATATGGAGTAGGATGTATCCTCTATCTTTTGGGAACAGGAGTCGGAGTTTGGGGATTGAACAAAACCATTGGATGGGCTTGGGATATCACGAATTTCGTTTGGTGGGTAGGTATTGGTCACGCTGGAACATTGATTTCGGCGGTATTGTTACTGTTCCGTCAAAAATGGAGAATGGCGATTAACCGATCAGCTGAGGCGATGACTATTTTTGCGGTATTCATGGCAGGTTTATTCCCTTTGATTCACATGGGTCGTTTGTGGTTAGGATATTGGGTTTTACCTTTGCCGAATCAATTTGGGTCATTGTGGGTTAACTTTAACTCTCCTTTGCTTTGGGACGTATTTGCGATATCAACTTATCTTTCAGTATCCTTGGTATTCTGGTATATTGGTTTGATTCCAGATTTCGCAACTATTCGTGACAGAGCCAAAAAACCAATTGCAAAAAAGATGTATTCTATTCTTTCTTTTGGTTGGTCTGGAAGAGCAAAACATTGGAATCGATTTGAATTGGTTTCTTTGGTTTTAGCTGGATTAGCAACGCCGTTGGTATTCTCAGTTCACTCAATCGTATCCTTCGATTTCGCCACTTCCGTAATTCCTGGATGGCATACTACAATTTTCCCTCCTTATTTCGTTGCGGGTGCCGTTTTCTCGGGATTTGCGATGGTTCAGACATTAATGTTGGTGATGCGAAAAGCAATGGGTCTTGAAGCATACATACATACGAAGCATGTTGAATATATGAACATTGTAATTATGGTTACAGGTTCTATCGTAGGGACGGCTTATATAACTGAATTATTTATCTCTTGGTATTCAGGAGTTGAATACGAAGCATATGCATTCATCAACAGAGCGACAGGTCCTTATTGGTGGGCTTATGCGAGTATGATGACTTGTAATGTTGTTTCTCCGCAGTTGATGTGGTTTAAGAAATTAAGAACGAGTTTGATCTTTACTTTTATTATCTCAATTGTGGTGAATATAGGTATGTGGTTTGAGCGTTACGTAATTATCGTGACTTCTTTGCACAGAGATTACTTGCCTTCTTCTTGGAGCATGCATTACCCAAGTCATATTGATATCGGTGTGTATGTAGGTACAATTGGGTTGTTCTTCGTCTTCTTCTTGTTATTTGCTCGTTTCTTCCCTGTATTGGCGTTGAATGAGGTTAAAACAATTTTGAAGAGCTCAGGAGAATCCTATAAAAATGCACCAGATACACATCATGGTCATTCAGATAACGAAAATAATAACGAACATTAAGACGAATCATGGCAGAGAGAATATTTTATGCAATGTACGATGATGACGATGTCCTAAAAGATGGGGCAAAGCATTTGGTGTCGAAAGGGGTGAAAGTATCAGAAGTATTTTCTCCATTTCCGATACACGGAATCGATCCTATCATCGGAATTAAAAACACAAGATTGGGTATTATGGCCTTTATCTATGGTTTGACAGGGTTATTATTGGCGACTATTGGTATGCGTTACTTTATGGTGGTGGATTGGCCTATGAACATAGGAGGGAAACCAAATTTTACCTACATGGATAACATACTTGCGTTTATTCCAATAACATTCGAGTTCACAGTTTTATGTGCAGCTCATGGTATGGCAATAACTTACATGTTAAGAAATAGAACATTGCCTGGTATTCCTGCGCAAAACCCTGATCCTCGGACAACAGACGATCGTTTCGTTATGGAAATTAGATTGTCTGAAAACACAAAGTTTTCTGCGGACGATTTACAAGGTATGTTGAAAGAAACCGGAATTGTTGAATTAGATCAAAAAGAATTAAAATAATTTGCCAAGAACCTATTTAGGTAGGTATGTCTGACAAAGTAATAAAGAATAGACAGATGAAAATGAATTTTAAGGCAATCGTCAAAGGAACATTAGGAATTACAACAATAGTATTGATGTCTTCTTGTGTTGGTGACCCTGATAGCTCAGGATTAGAATACATGCCTGACATGTATCGTTCTGCTGCAATTGAGCCATATGTTGATTACGCAGAAATACGTGGGCGTGAAAACACGGAGTTGAAAATGAAAGTTTCTGCTAAGGTTCCGCCAAATTATACCATTCCTTATGTAGGAACAGACAAAGAGAATGTTTTGCTGATGCTTCCTTACAACCGTAAAGCAGGTGTAGCTTTTAGAGAAACACACGGAATGTATGGTGCAGACTTGACAACAGAAGATGACTATGCAAAAGCTGCCGCGGATAAAAATCCTTTGATTTTAACAGCCGACAACGCTGAGAAAATGTTTAAAAAAGGAAAAGAATTGTACGCTTCAATGTGTATGCATTGCCACGGTGAAAAAGGAGATGGTAATGGTAAAATGATGGAGAATGGCACCTATGCAGGTGTTCCCAGTTATACCGATAGATCTACTCTTGGAGATGGCCAAATTTTCTACTCAATTTACTATGGTAAAGGAGCTATGGGAGCACATTCTTCATTAATCAACAAACGAGAAATCTGGACTTTGGTACATTACGTTCGTCAGTTCATGAATCCAGAATATGGAAAATTTAATGCAGATGGTTCGGCTACAGTTGCAGTTGCTCCAGCAGTTTCCGATTCATTAACAAAATAAAACAACGCTTTTAACTCTATAAAAATGGAATTCAAAATAGCAAATAAAGCAAAAATGGTAACCTTGGTCCTTATGGCAGTTGGCTTGTTGAGCCTTGTTTTAGGTGTAGCAATGAACCTTGGAGAGCATAATTTGGGTCAGCGTTTGTTGGCAAATGGTTTGGTGAATGGTTTTTACTTTTTCGCTCTGGGATTGGGAGCACTATTTTTCCTAGCATTGCAGTATGCAACTGAAACGGGATGGTATGCATCCGTAAAAAGAATCATTGAGGCTCAGGCAGGATTTTTACCTTACGGCATGGGCTTATTGGCCGTAGTTTTACTCATCATTACATTGATGGATGGTGCCCACATCTATATCTGGATGGATCATGAGGTAGTTGGTTCAGATTCAATTATTGAAGGAAAGTCAGCTTACTTGAATAAACCTTTTTTCTGGATTAGAACATTAATCTATATGGCGACTTACTTTATTTTCTTGAGAGGATTTAAAAAGAGATCGCTAGAAGAAGATAAAGTGGGTGGAACCGAAATACATTTTACGAATTACCGTAAAGGAGCTGTTTTCTTAGTGTTTTTCGCGGTATTTAGTTCGACGTCATCTTGGGATTGGTTAATGTCAATTGATGTTCACTGGTTCTCAACGTTATTTGGATGGTATGTGTTTGCCGGAATGTGGTGTTCAGGAATGGTCGTAATGGTTCTAACAACACTTTATTTGAAAAAGTTAGGATACATGCCAAAGGTAAATGAAAGTCATATCCATGATTTAGGGAAATGGGTATTTGCGACTTCATTTTTGTGGTCTTATTTGTTCTTTTCTCAGTACATGTTGATTTGGTATGCAAATATTCCAGAAGAGACAACCTACTATATTGCTAGGATTTCTGACTTTAAATTCATTTATTTTTTCATGTTCATAATCAATTTTGCGTTTCCGATGTTAATACTAATGTCACGTGATGCAAAACGTAATTATGGTATTTTGACTTTTGTAGGTTTGGTAATATTAGCAGGTCACTGGTTGGATGTTTGGATTATGGTAACGGCAGGTTCTATGGGAGCACAAGCAAAAATTGGTTGGATTGAAATAGGTATGGTTTTGTTAGTAGCAGGATTCTTTATTAGAACCTTGTTGACTAATTTATCAAAAGCACCTCTTACACCGGTGAATCACCCTTTCTTAGACGAAAGTATTCATCACGAGATATAATTTGGAAGTAGATTAGCGAAAAAGAATAAAAAAATGGGAACGAAATTGATAATAATAGTAGCACTTGTCCTTGGAGGAATCGCCATCGCTCAATTGATGCGTTTGTACGAGCTATCTTCAAAAATGAGTAAATCGGATGAGTCTGAGGTTGGCACACGAGACAACAATCTAAATGGTAGATTGATGTTAGGTTTTATGGCCTTCTTATTTCTTGGATTCATTTGGTTGATGATGGAATTTGGTTG
This sequence comes from Crocinitomicaceae bacterium, assembly GCA_024643585.1. GTDB lineage: Bacteria > Bacteroidota > Bacteroidia > Flavobacteriales_D > Crocinitomicaceae > UBA2040. The sequence continues at coordinate 5,765 of JAHEMP010000078.1, forward strand.
GACAGGTCGCGGAGAGGCGGCATCTGTTCACGGTAAAGCATACGATTGGTTGTTGGACTTGAATTTTTGGATAATCATTATAGTGTTTTTTCTAACGAATGCCTTACTTTTTGTTTTTGCCTTTAAGTACACCAAAAAACCAGGAGTAAAAGCATTCTATTTTCCGCACAACAACAAATTAGAGATGATTTGGACAATTGTTCCAGCGGTTGTTTTAGCGGTAATTATCATTTTGGGATTACGCACATGGAATGACATTACTGCGGATTCAGGAAAAGATGCCATTAATGTTGAGCTATTCTCTAAACAATTTGATTGGACTGCACGATATGCAGGAGACGATAATATTCTAGGAAAGTTTGATTACAAATTGACAACGGATGCAAATGAGTTGGCTTTGATGACAACTGCCACAATTGATACTGCAATTGCAAGTATGGAATCTGGTGTTAATGGAATCAAAACGATTGAATCCAAATTGAATGATCCATCTTTGATCATGGTTCCTGAAGAAAGAGCCAAAATGGTAGAAGATTTAAGTAGAAAACAAAGATTAATTCGTTTGTTGTATCAAATGCGGGAAAAGCACAATAGTAAAATAGATGCTTCGGCTTACGATGATGTTATTCAAAAAGATACTTTGTATTTGTGTGAAAATCAACCTTACGAATTTACGTTTAGAGCAAAAGATGTAATTCACTCGGCGTATTTCCCTCATTTTAGAGCGCAAATGAATACAGTACCTGGTGTTGTTACACGATTTAAATTCACGCCTGATATTTCAACGAAGTCGATGCGTGAAAAGAAAAATGATCCAGCTTTCAATTATGTCTTGATGTGTAACAAGATTTGTGGTGGAGCTCATTACAAAATGAAAATGATTGTGGTGGTATTGCCTAAGGGAGAATACGACTCTTGGATGAATTCGAAAAAAGGTCCAGGATCTTTTAAATCGATTTTCCAACCAGTAGTAGAGGCACCTGCACCGGCAGTTGAACCAGCGACAGCGGACAGTACAGCTGTTGCACCAGTAGTTTAAGTAGAAATTTATCAATTAAATAGGAAGAAAAATGGCGGCAGTAGCGCACGAAGCACACGGACATCATGATTCACACGGACATCACGATGATCATGGACACCACGAAGAAGGTTTCGTTTCTAAATATATTTTTAGTCAAGATCACAAAATGATTGGAAAGCAGTTTTTGATGACTGCTATCTTTATGGGTATTGTGGCAATGATTTTGTCGATTCTCTTTAGAATTCAATTGGCATGGCCAGGTGAAGGGTCTGATTTCGTATCATTCTTTTTAGGTGAAGAATGGGCACCAGGTGGTGTGATGAAAGAGGACATGTATCTTGGTTTGGTAACTATACATGGTACAATTATGGTTTTCTTCCTTTTGACAGGTGGATTATCCGGTACTTTCTCGAATATGCTAATTCCATTGCAATTGGGTGCTAGAGATATGGCATCTGGATTCTTGAATATGTTATCGTATTGGTTCTTCTTGATTTCATCTTTGATCATGTTGTTCTCCATGTTTGTTGAATCGGGGCCAGCAATGGCAGGATGGACAATTTACCCTCCTCTTTCTGCTTTACCTCAAGCTGTTAGCGGTTCTGGCACAGGGATGACTTTGTGGTTGGTTTCAATGACCATCTTCATTGCTTCGTCATTGATTGGTTCATTGAACTATATCGTAACAGTCTTGAACTTGAGAACGAAAGGAATGAAAATGACAAGAATGCCTTTGACAATATGGGCTTTCTTCGTTACAGCGGTTCTAGGTGTTCTATCTTTCCCAGTATTGTTGTCAGCAGCATTGTTGTTAATGATGGATAGATTGGCTGGAACAAGTTTCTACTTATCTGACATCATCGTGGGTGGAGAAATGCTAACAAATCATGGAGGTTCACCATTGTTGTATCAACACTTATTCTGGTTCTTGGGTCACCCAGAGGTATACATTGTTTTGCTTCCAGCATTGGGATTATCATCAGAAATTATTTCTACGAATGCGCGTAAACCAATTTTTGGTTATCGTGCGATGATCGGTTCAATTTTGGCGATTGGTTTCCTTTCCTTCATTGTATGGGGACATCATATGTTCGTCACAGGTATGAATCCGTTCTTAGGCTCGGTATTCGTATTTACTACCTTATTGATTGCAATTCCATCAGCGGTAAAAGTATTTAATTACTTAACAACTTTATGGAAAGGCTCGTTGCACTTGACACCGGCCATGATGTTTGCTATTGGATTGGTATCTACATTTATAACCGGGGGTGTTACGGGAATCATCCTTGCGGATTCTGCTTTGGATATTGCTGTTCACGATACATATTTCGTAGTTGCTCACTTCCACATTGTTATGGGGATGTCAGCAGTCTTAGGAATGTTTGCAGGTGTTTATCACTGGTTCCCTAAAATGTTCGGAAGGATGATGAATTTGCGATTGGGTTACGCTCACTTCTGGGTAACTTTAGTAGGCGCTTATGGTGTATTCTTCCCAATGCACTTTGTTGGTTTAGCTGGAGCTCCAAGAAGATATTATGATTATTCTGCCTATAATGAATTTGACACTAGTTCATTGGATATGATAATGGATTTGAACATCATTATTACATTCTTTGCAATTATAGCTGCGATAGGACAATTGTTATTCTTGTTTAACTTCTTCTATTCCATCTTCAGAGGACCAAAGGCACCTCAAAATCCTTGGAAATCAAATACATTAGAGTGGACTACACCAGTTGAACACATTCACGGTAACTGGCCAGGAGAATTGCCAACAGTTTACAGATGGCCTTATGACTATTCTAAGCCAGGATCTGAAGTTGACTTCATTCCTCAAACTGTTCCTTTAGCTGACGGCGAAGAAGAACATTAGAAAAATAAAATTTTTAACAAAGCCTTTCCTCCCATTAATCTTGGGATGGAAAGGTTTTTGTATTTTTGAGTAAATCATTTTAAGTGGAAGAATCATTTGATTATCGTGAAGAAGCACAGCAAGCTGGAGACCAGGACTACGATAAAGTCTTGCGGCCTAAACGGTTAAATGATTTTGCCGGTCAGCCGAGTATTGTTGAGAATTTGGAGATATTTGTCAAGGCGGCGACCTTGCGAAATGAACCTTTGGATCATGTCTTGTTACACGGCCCACCTGGATTAGGTAAAACTACCTTGGCAAATATTATAGCCAATGAACTAAATGTTGGCTTCAAAGTTACAAGCGGACCGGTTTTGGATAAACCCGGTGATTTGGCTGGTCTTTTAACGAA
>JAHEMP010000079.1 GCA_024643585.1 Crocinitomicaceae bacterium
AGCCAATAGTTCTCAGAATTTTCTTATCGCAATTTTTTGCTGCTTCTTCGATATCCGAGAACGTAACTTTGGAATCAACTAACAATGAGAAATCGCGACGAGTAGCGAAGGTTTTTGGTAACTCTTTGTAAACTGTTTTTGACAATTTCAAACTTAAGAACAAGACATCCCAGTCCAAATCTGCCACAAAAACATCCTCTTTTAAGCCAAAGTGTTTTTTTAAATCCTTGTTTACCCACCCAATTTCTCCAATTTTTTGTTTTAAGATAAACACTTGGACTCCATCCTGTAACAAGCTGTTCTTTATAGGTTTGTATTGCAAAAGATTGGTTAAACCCATACGTTTTACCAATGCCTCAACGACTCCTTTGATGCTGTAAAAATTCTGCTTTTCTTTACCTGCATTCCACGAATCTTGTTCTTTTCGTCCGGTAATAAGTAGAGAAAGTCTCTGATTTTCAGAATACGAATCGTATTTGTGGTAGGTTTTCCCAAACTCAAATAATTTAAGATCCGGAGACTGTCTATTTTGATTGTATTCCACCACTTCCAAAGCAGAAAATAACATGCTTTGACGCATGACGTTTAATTCTTGACTTAATGGATTTAAAATTTCAACGTTTCTCTCTTGAGAGAATACTTCCCCACCTAATTTCTCTACATATTTTGAGGACGTTAATGAATTGTTCAACATTTCAGAGAACCCCATTCCAACAAGCATTTCGCTAATGGTGTTTTTCCAATGTTCGACATTTGGTTTTTCAAATTTTGGAACAGAGGTATTCAATTTTTCAGGTATAGGCACATTATTAAAGCCATATATGCGCAGAATCTCTTCAATTACATCCGCCTCACGCGTTACGTCGACGCGATAAGGGGGAACTTGAAGACTAAGTATTCCGTCTGATTTTTCAAGTATTTTAATATCCAGAGCCTCTAAAATTGAATCAATTGTGGAAGTTGGGATGTTTGCACCGATTAAATCCAAGCATCTTTGGTATGAAAATATAACTTTTTGAGGAGATATTTTCCCAGCCTCGACGATAGTTGGTTCCATTGCAATGTCACCACCTGCTATCTCTTTAATTAACAAAGCTGCTCTTTTTAAAGCAAAAATGGTCAACTCTGGATCTACACCTCGTTCAAATCTGAAGCTGGCATCTGTGTTCAAACCATGTCTGCGTGCCATTGTACGGGTAACTACTGGTTCGAAATAAGCAGACTCTAAAAATACATCTGTACTATTCTCGCTAATTCCCGAGTCAATTCCTCCGAATACGCCAGCCATACAAAGATTTTCCTTTCCATTGGTTATCATTTGATCTCCAGATGAAAGCGTTCTTTCAACACCATCCAAAGTTGTAAATTTTGAACCTTCGACAGCTCGTTTTACAACAATTTCACTTCCAACTTTTTTCAAATCGAAAGCATGCAAAGGTGTTCCAAGTTCCATCATAACGAAATTTGTAACATCTACGACATTGTTTATTGGACTCAGCCCCACTGCTCGTAATCTCTTTTGCAACCAGGCCGGAGAAGATTGAATTTTAACGCCAACGATTGTCGTTCCTGAATATTTTGGACATGCCGTTAAATCCTCAACTGAAATTTTTACATTTTTGGATGCGGTGACTTTGAAGTTATCTATAGAAGGCCAGTTAAGTGATGTTTTGGTTTTGTGTACGGACAGAAAAGCCGAGATATCTCTGGCAACACCGATATGCCCCATTGCATCTGCCCGATTTGGCGTAAGTCCTATTTCAATGCTAAAATCGTCTTCCAAATCAAAATATTTCGCTGCAGGCATACCAACTTCCGTTTCTTGAGGAAGGACCAGTATTCCGTCATGAGACTGTCCCAATCCCAACTCGTCTTCGGCGCAAACCATACCAAAAGAATCAACACCTCTAATTTTAGCGGCCTTGATTTTAAAAGGTTCTTCAGGATTTGGATATAAGGTACATCCAACCGTAGCAACAATCACCTTTTGACCTTTCGCTACATTGGGCGCTCCACAAACGATTTGTAAGGGTTCACCAACTCCACATTTTACAGTGGTGATATTCAATTTATCAGCATCTGGATGTTTTTCGCAAGATAAAACTTCACCTACAAAAACACCTTCAAGACCACCCTTTACGGCTTCAATTTTCTCGCAACCTTCTACTTCAAGTCCGGTATCCGTTAGGATTTCAGACATTTCTGTAGGAGATAAATTTGTATTGATGTATTGCTTTAACCAGTTGTATGAAACCTTCATTTGTAATGCTGTATTTTGAAGCGACGAAGATAGGAAATTTAGCTCGAACAGTGAAGTAAGATTCACCAATTGAGAACTGACAAATCAAAAAAAAGCCTGAAATTAATTTCAAGCTTTTATTATTCATTAACTATTGATCTTTTATTTTTTTCCTCCGTCCAATTTATCTTGCCAAGCCTTCAGCTCTTTCCATTTGCCTTCGCTCATCATTTTTGCTTGTTTAGCCCATGTTCCAGGATTGTGAATTGCATATCTATCGCCTGCTTCCTTTAGAATAGCTTTGCTCTTTGCGAGAGGTGTTTCGGCCATATCTTTCCAAGTGTTAATCCCAGCCGCTTTGAACAATTCAGCGATTTTAGGACCAACTCCTTCAATTGCTTTTAAATCATTGTTTGTCACTCGCTTACCAAGTGCCGCTTTAGCAGCCGCAGCATCAAAGTCGCCGCTCTTTTTTACTGTTGCAGCGGGTTTCGCTTTTGGTTTTGGCGTACTCGCTTTTTTAACGGGAACGACATTAACTAAATTGTCTGTTTTTGTTTTAGCCGAAGAATTTGCTGATTTAATTTCTTCTTCGAGTTTTTCGACTTTTGCACTTAAATGTTTGGTATTTGATCGACAAGCCTCAAGTTCAGCTTTCAAAGTAGAAGCTCTTCCACCTTCGGTTCCATTCCATGCCATCCGACCAATTAGATATCCCAATATTCCACAGATAACACCAACTATTGCTGGGATAAGTATACAAGGTAAACTGCTCATATTTAATATTTTTTCAGGTTAATTTATTTTATAACTACTACGGTTCGACGATTAACTGCGCGTCCTTCCGCTGTTTTGTTATTCGCAATTGGTTCGTCTGGACCTTTGGAATCCGTTTCGATCCGCGCAGGATTTACCCCATTTCTACTCAAATAATTTTTGGCAAATTCTGCTCTTTCAAGCCCAAGATTTATATTGTCCTCTCGTAAACCTTGATTGTCCGTGTGTCCAATAATAGTAATGAGCGACCCTTCAACATTGTCCAGATAATTCGTTAAATCCGCAATTTTTTTCCTTTGATCCTCGGTAAGGTCAATTTGAGCTGCACCCGAATTAAAATTCAATTGAAGTGGATCTTCATTTAATTCTTTTTTCAACTCAGCCCAATTAATGCCTTGTTCCTCGTCTTGTTTTTTGCTTATGAATCCAAAGTCGATTGGTCCAATGACCTGATTTCTTCGTGTGATTAAATCTTCAACAACTTCACCTTGGGTTTTTATTTGAGTCGGCGAGATTCCGTAGTTAATGAAATAATTTTTGACATCATTTGCTCTTGCTAATCCTAAATTTGGAAATGCTGAAGTATTCTCCTCTTTAAAGGTTGCAAATCCAGTGATTACGACTTTTTGATCTGGAAATTTATACAAATAGGCACTTAGAACCTTTACACCTACTTCAATGGAATCCTTGAGTGGTTCAATTTTATTAAATTCATTTTTATTAAAATTGAAATTTTGAGCACAGGTGAAATTAATTCCTTCAGCACTTAAATTAAATCCATTCAATTCAATAGCTCTCACTTCACCCGATTCATCTTTCGGCACAATGACAATTTCGTTGGATTGACAACAAATACTGCAACAATATAACCAACACAAATAAGTTCCAACAAGAATTGTTATCAGAATTCCTAAAAGATAAATTAGTTTCTTAGTCATATGCTTTTGAGAATTTGAATTCTATCAAATATAGAAAAAAATCGGACGAAATTCAATTCCGATTGACAATCATTGTATTAACCAAGTCTAGAAAAGGAATTTTACAATATTCCGAATTCAGTCGTGGCGATTCAAAAGAGGATTTAATTTAAATTTTGACAAATTGCTAGTCAACCTTCTTTAAAACCATCAACTCCGTTCCGTCAGCATTGAAAAGATACAAGCGCAATTTTTCAATTTTATAGGTTCTGGTTTCTAGGAGAACATTTTGATATCGTTCAGGAATCAACATATCCTGACAAGCCATTTTGGTTGAGGCAGAATTACCAAAAACTAAATTTGAGTTGTCCAATTTTTTTATAGAACCCGAAAGATTATTACAACCGTCATTTCCTGCGAAACGCATTTCTTTGATATGAATTTCCATTTGAGGCGTTTTTGATCCATTGGGCTCATACCGCTCACCGAAGAATGTTTCCGCCACCCAAATGTCATTTATCGCCATATTCATTTCCTCTGGCGGTGGAGGAATTGTTTCTGTTACTTCTTTCACTTCCTTCGTGTTACCACATGAAAATAGGGTAACAGCCAATACCACAAACAGTATACTTTTCATTTCTCTAATTTTCTATTAAAATAAAAACAATTTTTGAATCAATTAATCCAAAATGAAAAGAATCAAGGAATCACTGGTAAAAGCGTACCTTTGCAACTCAAAAACAAACACGTGAAAAATTTCGAGCAATTAGGCATTCATCCGAATTTTATAAAGGGTCTCAAGGAACTCAACATAATTACCCCAACTGAAATTCAAGCTAAGGTAATCCCAATTTTACTTGAAACGAATTTGGATTTGGTGGGTCAAGCCCAAACGGGAACCGGGAAAACAGCAGCCTACGGTTTGCCATTGCTCGCCAAAATTGATTCGAACGTCAATGAAATTCAAGCACTTATTCTCTGTCCAACAAGAGAATTAGGACAGCAGGTTGCAAAACAACTGTTCAAATTCACCAAATACAGCGACAAAATTTTTACTGAAGCGGTTTATGGAGGAGAAAAAATTGACAAACAAATAAGTTCGTTAACAAGGCCCACTCATATTGTCGTTGCGACTCCTGGACGCTTAATTGATTTGGTCAATAGAAAAGCAATTGATATTCGAAAAGTGAAAACAATCGTTTTGGATGAAGCCGATGAAATGTTGAGCATGGGGTTCAAATCTGAATTAGACGAAATCTTGACAATGCTTCATAGTTTGGAGAACAAATGGCTTTTTTCTGCTACCATGCCGGATGGAATTCAAGACATTGTCAAAAAACACCTTTCTCCTGATGCTCATAATGTTAAAGTGAGCAAAAGAAACGTTGTAAATGCTCAAATTTCACATAGCTATTTGGTTTGTGAAGACAATGAAAAATTGAGTGCACTTTTATCTCTTATACAATCTGAACACAAAAAGCAAGGCTTAATTTTTTGTAAAACAAAGGCAGCGACCCAAAAACTGACCAAACAGTTGATTGCTAAAAATATTTCTGCCGATTGCATTCACGGCGATTTAACGCAAAAAGAACGTGACAAAGCGATGCGCGCTTTTAAAAATGGAAGCGCCCAATTGTTGGTAGCAACCGATTTAGCTGCCAGGGGTATTGATGTCAGCGACTTGGCGTATGTTGCTCATTACCAATTGCCAGAGAATGAGGAATATTATACGCACAGAAGTGGAAGAACTGCACGAGCAGGAAAAGAAGGTCTGTCATTGGTATTAGTCAATCCCACCGAGATAAAACAAATTAGATTTTACGAACGTAATTTGGGAATCACATTTACCCAAATACGAAAAATAGGAAGATAACTATAGAAATAAACGCGTGGTCAATAGATTATTTTCCCCAAACACGTTTTGTACTTTTTTTACTCTATATTTGATAGAACTTCAATTATTTCAATAAAAAACGATAGAAATGGCAATCAAAATTACAGGTAGTGGCTCCTATATACCAACGGAAACAGTTAGTAATAAAGATTTCGCAAATCATGAGTTCAAGAATGAGGATGGGTCTTCGTTTCCTCATTCAAATGAGGTTATCGCTAAAAAGTTTCTAGATATAACAGGAATTGAAGAGCGTCGATATGTCAACAATGGACTAGAAACTTCTGATATAGGAACCATAGCTGCAAAAGTTGCAATCGCCGATGCAAACATTAATCCTGAAACCTTGGATTATATAATTTTCGCTCACAACTTTGGAAACGTCACCCACAAAAAATTACAAAGTGATATTTTACCAAGTTTAGCCACTCGTGTTAAACATGATTTGAGGATAAAAAATCCAAATTGTGTTGCTTATGATGTTTTGTTTGGTTGCCCAGGATGGATTGAAGGTGTTATTCAAGCGCAAGCGTTTATAAAAGCCGGAATGGCAAAAAAATGTTTAGTAATTGGTGCCGAAACACTGTCCAGAGTCGTCGATAAATACGATCGCGACAGCATGATTTACTCAGATGGAGCTGGTGCGACAATAATTGAAGAAACAAATGATGATGATCCAGGGATTATCGCTCATACTACAGCAACTTATACATACGACGAAGCTTACTATTTATCTTTCGGCCCCTCCTTCAACAAAGAAGTAAATCAGGACGAAAGATACATCAAGATGGAAGGGCGAAAGATTTATGAATTTGCTTTGACAAATGTGCCCAATGCAATGAAACAATGTTTGGATAAAAGTGGTATTCCAATTGAAAAAATAAATAAAATACTCATCCACCAAGCGAATGAAAAAATGGATGAAGCCATAATTAAACGCTTTTATCACTTGTATAACCATCCAGTTCCAGAAGGTATTATGCCAATGAGCATACACAAATTGGGCAATTCAAGTGTTGCCACTGTTCCAACCTTATACGACCTTTTGATCCGTGGAAAAATAAAAGATCAATCCATCAATAAGGGGGATTATGTGCTCTTTGCGTCGGTTGGTTCGGGAATGAATATAAATGCTTTCGTCTATAAAATGTGAGAAATTTATAGGTTGATTTGAGCTCCAATAACTATTCCGTTACTTGACGCTCCTCGAACACTCCATGTTTGACCTGGAGCAAGATTTCCACCACTCAAGAAATTTAAAGGCACATATCCTGCCGTATTGAAGTATTCTACAAACAAACGGGAGGATCTATTGACCAATGCATTTAAGCCAATGACCAATTGATTTTGTCTTTCCCAAGGCGCACCTTCTGGTCCAGCTTTAAATTGCGACCACTCACCTGATAAACTAAAAATCGTTTGCGCGTCTGGATTGAAGTCGTATTTCGCTCCTATGTCAGTTGAACTGGCTTTTGCAGCCGGAAAAACATTTAATGGAGGATTTGGGTTGAAAGTTCCCGGCCACGTGTTTACCGTAATTGCGTATCCACCTTTTACTGTTAAGCGATTGAATAACTCCAATCTACCGTAAAAAGTCGAAGCTGGGTTATTCGATTTGGTGGGTGCAAAATGGGTTACAGGGAAGGTATGTGAATACGCACTACCATGCAAATAAGAACCCCCAACCGTCAATCGTGAAGTAGAATTAAAATTTAGCGTATAATTAATGTCCGCCGCAAAATTGTTAACAACGGAAGGTACCGCAGATGAATCTCCAACCACCGTTTGCATGGCTCGAAATTGGGATCCTCCTTGAATTGCGGTGAATGAAGCTTTTAATCCCCATTTATTAAAACCAAATTCTCCCCCGTAGCCGAGGCCACCAAAGGCATGCCACATAGTTGAATTTGTGAATGGAGAAACACTTCCTGTTCCGCCAAAGTTTACATCCATTTTTCCAAGCGACGCGTATAAAGGAAAAGAACGTAAATCACCGATAACAACAAACCCCTTTCTCAATTGAATTTGATTTCGAGATAATGCCGTTATTGTGCCTGCACCAAAACTTTGTTCAGGACAGTACAATAAATCCGCATACGCTGTAATCCAATCGTTTACAACCATCGTCGTAGACATCTGAAAAGAATGTATAACAATTTCACTTACTTCAAAACCCAATTGATTTGCCGCTGTAGGGTGTCTCATTAAGTAGCCAAATTTATCTTTAGTATTGGTTTTTTGGTAGTCAAAAATGGAAATTAATGAAGTTCCAAAAATCAAACTTCTGTTGCTCAATTTGTTTAATTTTCTTTCTTCTAATAAAATAGTTGTTTTACGTAAATTTTGATTTTGTTCCATCATTTTGTACGTAAATGCTGAATTTACTCCAATGCTCGTTGGATTATTTCCGTCGTGTTTAAAAGAACGATTTTTCTTTACTGTTTGACTGTTGCTCTCTTGAGCAAATAATAGCATTGGTAATAAAAAAATGAGTAGAGTGTTTAAGTATTTCATTTTTTAGAGTAGTTTTAATTTTGCCATACTATGCGGGCATAGTTTATAATTTTTGTTAAAAATATTAAATTTTTAGGTTTAAAACTAAAAAAATCTTTTTCGAACTAACTCATTAATTTTTGTCAAATTTATACATCGATTTTTTTTTATATGCGAACAATAGCCACGACCATTAAAGAATATGATGCAGATTACCAATCAAGTATCGAAAATCCAGAATTGTTTTGGGACAACTTCGCAAAGAATGAATTCACGTGGCGAAAACCTTGGGATAAAGTTTTGTCGGGTAGTATGCAGCAAGCGAATATCAAATGGTTCGAGGGAGCTGAATTAAATATCACTGAAAATTGTATCGATAGACATTTAGAAACAAGAGGAGATCAGACCGCAATCATTTTTGAAGCAAATGATACCAATGAAAAATCTCTGCACATTAGCTATAAAGAACTTTCTAAAAACGTTAACAAAACGGCTAATATGCTCAAAAGCATGGGCGCTAAAAAGGGAGATCGCATTTGTTTATACATGCCGATGGTCCCAGAATTGGCGTATGCCGTTTTGGCTTGTGCACGAATCGGAGCAATACACTCCGTTGTTTTTGCTGGATTTAGTGCCAAAAGTCTAAGTGACAGAATCAACGATGCATCTTGCAACATAC
>JAHEMP010000080.1 GCA_024643585.1 Crocinitomicaceae bacterium
TGTATCTGATCGGTTCGACTTGACGCACTACCTTGAGAGGCAGAAAAACCTAATCCTCGATTGGCGAATACATTCCATATTAAACATTGATTTGCGCCATTATTCAATAACATATCAGCTGCGAGAATTGCATTTCTGCCATCTACAAAACCAGGGCTACAAGGTTGAAGCTTCAACGCTTCAATTACCAACTCCATGGCTTTGTTGTTTCCTCCAGAACCAGAATAAACATTGTCATCAAAACCGTATCGGTCGATTAGAGCCCAATTTAAATCCCAGAGCATAGTGCACCAAACATAGCCTATCCCATGCGGTGCTGAGATTGTTGCAGTGTTATTGGTTGTGGAATAGGTACTTGGGTTGATTGCGAAATCAGTGCTATACGGAGTTGGACGAATACCCGCGCCATTTGCCAACTGTCCCTTAGCATAAGTGCCCATTCCTCTTCCTTCTGTTCCAGAATCTCCAGGTTGCATTGTTAACATCAGACCAAACCAGTCAGACCAGCCTTCTCCCATGTGTTCAGCATTTCCTAAACAATTTGTGTTCGATGCTCCTCCAGTTAACCTATTGCTAATTCCATGACCATATTCATGTGCAATAATTCCATTGTCAAAATCACCGTCAATTTGTTGTCCTGTCGAACCCTGAATAGAGGCATTAACCGTATTGCTTAACTGGGCTACTATCAGCGCCCCGTCAACATCAGAAATCATAATGGATGGAATTGTAATAGTTGGGGCGCTTCCTCCCATGTTTATAGGAGAGCCACTTGTATTATTAATTACGATTACGCCTATCGCTCCAGCATTTTGGGCATTTTGAACCTTTTGAGTGAAATTACAATTTCCCCTATAGATAAGAGCGATCTTTCCAGAGACGGAGCTGGCGTTAATTAAGGTACTACATCCTTCAGATGGTGAGCCGCTGCCATCATTAACCAGTATTAAATTTCCAGTAAGGGGCGTTGTTGGCAAACTCGGTCCAAATGAAGCGCCTGTCGTATAATATTGCCCCGCAATTAAAGCTGGTGAATTGATGGTTAGGGAATATGGGTTGACGGCAGCAGTCCATAAATACATCTGCATTCTAGGATGATTTCCATCTGAAGGAGTTGCAAAATTGGCATTGTTTGATCCTCCACCATCCATTGCTTCAGCGTAAACGTAATCTGATGCAATGCCACCATTACCATAATTGTTTCCTTGGAAATTTCCACTTGCCTCATCAAATCCATATTGATAATAGACGTCGTGCATAATATTATTCCAATAAAAAAGATTTGTAATAGCTGCGGATTGATTAGAAACGGGGGTGTTATTGAAATTGAGTGGAAAATCGAAATTTAAGTTTACACCTCCATCGGGCATAAATCCAACACCGTTATTGTTATTGATATCTTCCGTGGCGCGAACATTATTCCCTTGTGTCACCGTATATTCTGCACCGCTAACTCCATTGTCGTCGTGCCATCCAAACGGAGAGGCAATCGTGTCCGCCGGGCCAATAATTAAACTTCTAGGACCGTGATTTGGACTTTCAGTTGGAATGCCATATACACGATACTGGTCTGTGCCGGGCGGAAGTGCAGGAGCCAAACTCAAAGACGATTTTGATGGAATGGATTTCTTGGTTGAAACGCTAAAATCGACTGTGTTATTAGATTCAAATGTGCACGATACAACCCAATCGACTTGGTCCAGAACCTCTCCAGTTTGGGCGTCAACCCGCATGCTCCACCAATGTTTTTTTGAGGGCAAATAAATGCTTAGATCCCAAACCAGTTTAATGTCCAGATCTGTCGGGAAATAATAGAGTTGTACCGGAATATTTTCAAGTGATATATTTCCACCTTTGAAAATGATATAATTTTCTTTTACCTTTTCTTTTAATTTTATTTTCGTCGTGTTCTGAATACCTAAATGATTGCAGGCTGATTGAATTGCCATTTTTGGCGATATTTTTGGCGATTCCGTATTTATTTTTCCAGATACATTGGATATAAACCGGTTTTCAAAATGGATGATTGCAGAATTTTTAATGGCGATAGTAGCTACCGCGTTATAAAGTTCAATTCCTTGATGGTTTTGTCTTATATAAAGGTGTTCAATTCCCGTTTTTTCTGAAATATGACTGTCATACACAGACCAATTATTAATATCGGTTTCTGTAAGTTTTAAATCAATTTTGTGTTCAACTAAATAATTTGAAATTAATTTCTCGGACGCTTGACCAATAATGTTTGAATGGAGAAGCGCGAACAAAAAAATAATACCGAATGATAAAGCTGTCTTCATAGAGTAAACTATAGTTTTCCGAGAAAATTGGATAGAGATAAACACTAAGTTATGAGAAAAATTTGAATTTCAAATAGTTACATAGTTTTATTTGTATTATTCCTCAACTCTACTTGAAATACGAAAAATGCAGTAATCTTTTACTGTATGCTTAGAGTAAATGTGGAAACTATTATTGTCACTCGTATTATTTTCTCAAACTATATTCTGAGAATAGAGACATTTTCCTTCTTAAAACCCTTGAATGCAACAAAAACCTATCTAAGATAAAAGATGAATAACAAGGTTTCGATCGGTTTATTTTAATTTAGAAGATGGCTATCCTTTTATTCTTTTTGCAATTTTTTTGATAGAATCGAATTTGAAAATAAATTGAAATAGACAAAAACTAAAAATACTTGAGGCGGCAAGGTAAGTGCCTAAAAGCAATAATACCAAATTAACGTTGCCGGAATAAATATCGCTAACATAAATGCTTAGTAGCAGTAACGAAACCAATAGCCTAATAAATCTATTGCCTAAGCCAAGGTTTTTTTTCATATCTAAATGAGTGTAGTATTCGAATTAGGTGAATTTTTCTGTTTACATTTTATATAAGCTTAGCTAACAAAAACGCTGCCATCTTTTGATTGTTTTTAATAGTAATTACAGAAGAGATTCATTATTCTAGAGTAGTAGTAAAAAAGACTTGTGTTTTTCTAACAAAAAAAAGTAGAGAGGAAAAAATCCTCTCTACTTTCTGTTAAATTATTTTATTTGAATTTTCTGAACTGTACTGTTATCTCCATTTGTAAGATTAACAAAATACATACCAGGCAAAAGATCAAGATCAAAATTAACCACTTTAGAATCGATAGCATTGATGCTTTGTGCATGAACTACTTTTCCTGAAATATCAGAAATTAATACTTCATACTGTGCAGTAGCAGATTCATTGATTTTGATTCCGAATTGACCATTACTTGGGTTTGGATAAAGAACAAATTGATTGTTTAAGTCTGTTTCTTCAACTCCTACGCCCGTCATATTGATTAATTCAACATCGTCAACGTAAAAATCTGATGTTACTTGAGTCCCGCCAGTTGCATCAGAAAATGCTACACCAAAAATGTCAACAACACCGAAACCAGCTGAGGCTAGCCAAGCTTCTTGTCCAATTGACACACCGTTGATGAACAATTCTTTTTTAGCAGAACCTAGATCAACTCTAACTGAAACTGTATTCCATGCAGCCATATTGTAGCTAAAAACTAATGTTCCAGGGGCATCAACAAACCCAGTTCCATCAGCATTAAAGAAGAAGTCGCCGCCATATTGATATCCTGTTCCACCAGTCACCCAGTTACCACCTAAATTAAAATATCCACCTTTTCCTGTTGGAACGTAAATTTTGAAATTGAAATCGTAAACTCCAGTTGTATAAGTTGAAGGGAATTTAAGAATCATATCATTAAGATATACAGATGGACCACCGTTTATAACATTCATGGAATTAGATGCACTACTAGAAAATGCACTACTAACTAATGCTTCTTCAGCCGTGCCGCCACCGCCACTCCATGTATCCCATAATCCAGAACTTTGAGTTACAACACCAGAACCTGCTGTGTAGCTGTCAAAATTGTCAGTAATAATGGTTGTTTGTGCAAAAATTAACGCAGGCATTAAAGCCATACATGTAAGTAATTGTTTTTTCATAGTTATATTTTTATAATTTATATGTCCTAAATATACACTTTTAAATTGAAAATAAGAAACTATGAAATTGAAAATCTAAACACTATTCATTGCATAATGTTAAGAATCAAACGGATTATAGGGGGGCTGTAAGTACTTTTCTCTGTCCAGAATCTACACGGATAGATTTTCTTGTGCGCTATAAATGACGAAAATCATGTCAAAAAAAAACCTTGCAATTGCAAGGTTTTAAATTATTGTTATCTCTTACTTAAAGGAACGTAGTCACGTTTTGTAGCCCCTGTGTAGACTTGTCGAGGACGACCAATTGGTTCTCCACCTTCGATCATTTCCTTCCACTGAGCAATCCAGCCAGGAAGTCTACCAATGGCAAACATTACTGTGAACATTTCTGTTGGTATCCCTAATGCACGGTAAATAATACCAGAATAAAAATCAACGTTCGGGTATAAATTTCTTGCAATAAAGTAGTCATCTTCCAATGCTACCTTTTCTAGTTTCTTCGCAATATCCAATAATGGGTCTTCGATTCCCATTTTTTCTAGGATGTCATCACATGCTTTTTTGATAATTGTAGCACGAGGGTCAAAGTTTTTATATACTCTGTGACCAAATCCCATCAAACGGAAGGAATCATCTTTGTCTTTCGCTTTTAAAACCCATTTGTCAACATCGCCTCCATCGGCATCGATTTTTTCAAGCATCTCAATTACAGCTTGATTTGCACCTCCGTGAAGTGGTCCCCATAGTGCTGTAATACCTGCAGCAATTGCCGCGTATAAATTTACTTGTGAAGAACCAACAATTCTTGTGGTTGCTGTTGAACAATTTTGTTCGTGATCAGCATGAAGAATCAATAACTTATTTAAGGCACTCGAAACTACTGGATCAATTTGATATTCTTCCGTAGGCATTGCGAACATCATGTGCATGAAATTTGAACAATAGTCCAAATCATTTTTAGGATACATGAATGGGTGGCGGATCGCATTTTTATAGGACCAAGCAGCTAACGTTGGTAATTTTGCAATCAACCTATGAATTGTTGTGTCTTTTGATTCAGGAGAACGATTCGGATCAAGTGATTCTGGATAGAAAGTTGACAAAGAACAAACCATTGAAGCTAAAACTCCCATTGGATGAGCTTTTGCTGGATACGCTTCGAAGAATTGCTTCATGTCTTCATGCACCAAAGTGTGCTTGGTAATACTGTTTTGGAAACTGGCTAATTTTTCTTGAGAAGGTAATTCTCCATAAATCAACAAGTAAGCAACTTCAGTAAAAGAAGCTTGTTCAGCCAACTGTTCAATAGGATAACCTCTGTAACGAAGTATTCCTTCTTCACCATCTAAAAATGTAATAGCACTTTGAGTACTACCCGTATTTTTAAATCCTGGATCGATGGTTATATAACCCGATTTCCCACGAAGCGTACTTATGTCAATTGCTTTCTCATTTTCAGTACCTTCAATAACTGGGAATTCGTATGTTTTCCCATCTAACTCAAATTTGGCGATCTCACTCATGTTTGTAAATGTGTACAGTTTTTTTATCCGTGCGCTAAATTAGAAAAAGTATTTCTTCTCTTAAAACTTTCTAAGGCTATTTCACAAAAAATTACCAAATATTTTGATTTTCTTTAATTATATGTTTTACAAATTTTCCAAAGTGTAATTTAACATCATATTAAAGAGGTGATTTCTAGTGTTTCCTCCGTAAATTCCGTGATTCTTATTTGGATAAACAAACAAATCAAATTGCTTGTTCGCATCAACTAATGCATTTATCATTTCCATCGTGTTTTGGTAATGAACATTATCATCTCCCGAGCCATGAATTAGAAGATATTTTCCCTTTAATTTTTTTACGTGATTTATTGGACTGTTATCGTCATATCCATTTGCGTTTTCGTCTGGCGTTCGCATAAAGCGTTCTGTGTAAATGTTGTCGTAATATCTCCAATTGGTAACTGGAGCTACGGCTATTCCCATTTTGAATACGTCAGCACCTTTCGTCATACAAAGTGAAGTCATAAATCCACCATAACTCCAACCCATGATTCCGATGCGATCTTTGTCTACAAAACTTTGTTTTCCTAGTTCCTTCGCCACGGCAATAAAATCCTCAGTTTCTAATTTACCCAATTGAAGATAGGTCGATTTTTTAAAATCAGCGCCTCTATACATCGTTCCTCTTGGATCAACGGAAAAAACGATGTAGCCTTTTTGTGCTAATAATTGATGATACATGTAATTTGCTCCGCCCCAAGAGTCCTCAACTGTGTTGCTTCCAGGACCTCCGTATATATTTATATAGACTGGGTACTTTTTTGTCGAATCAAAATTTGGCGGTTTAATCATCCAAGCATTTAGTTCAGTGGTTTCTCCTTTAATGGTTAAAAATTCTTTAGGTTGTAAATTGTAATTTTTGAGCTTTTTTCTGAGCATTTCGTTACTTTCCAAAACAAAAATTTCTTTCCCACTATTGTCACATAGCGATAATACAGGAGGCTCATTCGCACTGGAGTAGGTTTTAACGAAATATTTCATTCCTACAGAAAAGTCAGCGCTGTTGTTACCGGTTTCAGAACTTAAAGATTTTTTCTTCGTTCCATCTATTTTAATAGAGTAAATGCCTTTGTGAATAGCACCCTTCTCAGCTGAACTATAGTAAATACGACCTTTTTCTTCGTCAACGCCAAGAAATTCGATAACATCCCAATTTCCGCTTGTTATTTTTCGATTTGTCCCATCAAAATTTAATGCATAGATATGGTTGTACCCATCTTTTTCGCTTGTCCTTAGAATTGTTTTTCCATCTTTTAAAATCAATAGATTATCATCGACATCAATGTATTTATCTGAAGATTCGGTGTAAAACAAAGAGCTAACCCAATTGGATTCAATTTGCTTTATTTTATGATATTTTAATTCATTTTGATGTCTGTTCATTGTTTGGACTACGAGCGTATTTTCAGTGGTTGACCATTTAAATCTTGGCAAATACTCATAATTACCTATGTCGAGGTTAGATTTTTCAGAGTTTGAAACATTTATAATGTGAGCCGTTACTTTAGAATTGTCTTCCCCTGCTTTTGGATATTTAAATGGGTATAGAGTAGGATATAGGTCATTATAATACGTCATCGTGAATTCCTTCACCTTGCTTTCGTCAAAACGCAAGAATGCAATAAATTTGCTATCCGGAGACCAACCGTATCCCTTTGTAATTGAGAACTCTTCTTCGTATACCCAATCAGTACCTCCGTTAATGATAGAATTAATCAGCCCATCGTTCGTCAGTTGAGTTACAATATTGGAACTAATTTCCTTGACAAATAGATTATTTTCAAAAATGTAGGATACCTTTTTTCCGTCAGGTGAATATTCGGCCAACATCTGCGGGGTATGGTCAACATCCAAAGCTGTTAAAGTTGAGGTGGTAATATCATAAAGCAGATAGTCAGCATAAAATGAACGACGGTAAACGCTTTCAGTCTTGGTTGTAAAAAGAATTTTAGATTCATCTTCATTGAATTCGTAATCGTCAATTGTGACAGAGTTTCCGTTCAATTGCAATTTCGATAAATTGACTAATACCTCACCTTCTCCGTTCGGTTTTAGAAAGGTATGCTTTGTAATGCATTGATTTCCATTTAACTCGGAACGTTTGGTGAAGTGGATTCCGTCCTTCATGGATCTAAACCCAGAAATGTTTGCACCAAAAAATTGGTATTCTTTCCATATTTTTTCAACAGAAATGTCCTGTGCGTGTGAAATTGTTGATAAAATAAGAAATAAGGTAAATAGGGACTTTAACATGGTTTTGATAGTATTATTTCGGTCTAAATTAGTAATTGTTCCATAAATTGTGCCGATATGGTTAATAATTAAGTGACACAAGTTTAACATTTGAAATTGGTAGACCAAAATTAATGACTTATCTTTGTCTTAGATTTTTGGTGTAACCCTTGATGTTTCCCTGCAAACTGAAACCATCAGAAATAGTAAATGGAATACTAATGGAAAAATGTTGGTTATCTTTTATGATATCAAACGATTAACTTTCTTTTCGAACCATTCAAAAGCAAAAGCTGTTTCTTGCATTGCTTTAATTACAATCGTATTTTCTTTCTTCAATTAATTATGTACAATATGAAAAAATCATTACTGCTTTTATCCATCGTTTTATCTGGCTCTTTGTTTGCCCAAGATTGTGCGAAATTATTTATCTCTGAATATGCTGAAGGTTGGTCAAACAACAAAGCTTTGGAAATTTATAATCCAACGAGTTCACCTATTAATTTAGGAGAATATGTAATAGCGAGATATTCTAACGGTTCAAATTCAGCGACTGTTGCAAATTCCGTTCAACTAAGCGGAACAGTTCCGGCTTATGGTGTTTTTGTCGGTGTACTTGATAAGAGAGACCCTAATGGAACAGGAAATGAAGCTCCTGTATGGGATTCATTACAGGCCAAGGCAGACGGTTTTTTCTCTCCAGACTATAATACAAGTAGTGCATTTTATTGGAATGGCGATGATTGTATTGTATTGTTGAAAGGTACACTAACTTCCAATCCAAATCAAATAGTGGCAACTATACCAGGAATGGTCGTTATCGATATTTTTGGAAAAATCGGTGAACAGCCTACCAATGCTTCGGGTGGATTTTCTCAACCAACTGGAGGATGGTCAACAGCATTTCCATACAACGGTGGAACAAATGGAATAATTGTAACTGTGGATCATTCAATGATTCGTAAATCCTCAGTTAAAAAAGGAGTTACAAATCCTCAAATTTCATTCTTCGACCCTTTGTTGGAGTATGATACAATCCCGGCGGTAATCGTTAGGCTTGATGCAAATGGAGATACGGTGTATGCTGCTTCAGGAAATCCAATTCTCGATGGAAATTGGGCTTCTTTAGGGGTTCATACTTGCGATTGCAACTCCTTATCCTTAAATGAGAAAGCGCAAGATATGCTATCCG
>JAHEMP010000340.1 GCA_024643585.1 Crocinitomicaceae bacterium
TTTGCGCAGCTTCCACATTGTAGTCGGCAGCTTGTAACAAACGAGAAAGAATACTTTCTACATCTTCACCAACGTAACCAGCTTCGGTAAGAACAGTTGCATCAGCAATACTGAAAGGAACATTTAACATTTTAGCAATCGTTTTCGCCAATAATGTTTTTCCCGTTCCTGTTCGTCCAACCAAAATAACGTTTGATTTTTCGATTTCAACTTCGTCTTTTTTAACCGGTTGATTTAATCTTTTGTAATGATTGTATACAGCAACAGCCAAGGTTTTCTTAGCGTCAACTTGACCGATAACATATTCATCAAGTTTTTCTAGAATTTCTTTTGGCTTAAGAACATTAACAGGAGAGTTAGAGCCTGACTCAGCGACTTGGTTCAACTCTTCCTCTTTGATGATGGCATGGGCTTGTGAAATACAATTTTCACAAATATGACCGGTAACACCAGCAATTAATATTCCTACTTCGTTTCTGGATTTACCACAGAATGAACAACCTGTTTCTTTTTTCACTTTGTTATTTCTTAAGGAGACAGTAATAACGCTGCAATCCTCGTTAGATTGCAAAAGTACGCTATAATTGCTGTTTTATCAAAAGAAAACGGGAAGCTTTCGATGGCTTCCCGTTTTTTTATGCTTTTTTGACTTATTTTTTTGGACCTCTATCCAAAACCTCGTCAACCATTCCATATTCTTTCGCTTCTTCAGCCGTCATCCAATAATCACGGTCTGAATCTGCCCAAACCTTATCGTAAGTTTGACCACTGTGTATTGCGATGATGTCGTACAGTTCTTTTTTCAACTTCGCAATTTCGCGGGCCGTAATTTCGATATCAGATGCCTGTCCCTGCGCTCCACCAAGAGGTTGGTGAATCATAACGCGTGAGTGTTTCAATGCAGATCTTTTACCTTTTGCTCCAGCACACATCAAGACAGCGCCCATTGAAGCTGCCATTCCTGTACAGATTGTTGCAACGTCCGGTTTGATAAATTGAATAGTATCGTAAATTCCCAATCCAGCATAAACGCCACCACCTGGTGAATTCATGTAGATTTGGATGTCTTTTTTCGGGTCAACTGACTCTAAGAAAAGTAATTGCGCATTGATAATATTCGCAACTTGATCGTTGATTCCAGTTCCTAAAAAGATAATTCTGTCCATCATCAATCGAGAGAATACGTCCATTTGTGTCATGTTCATCGGACGCTCTTCGATGATGTAAGGTGTTAATGATGATTCGATATAATGCCCCAAGTGCATACTATTGATGCCCATGTGCTTGGTAGCATATTTGTTGAATTCGTTCTGATCCATAATTGATTTCTAAATTTGAAAGTTAAAGTTATAAATATTTGAAGAAAGCTTTTCTTTTGAATGGCTTTTCTATCCACAAACCATTGTTTTTTCCTTAGATTTAACCAAGTTTAACGATTGATGTCTCTGGAAGCGATTGCACATATTTCAAATAAAAAAATCCTGTTCTCACCTTTGAATTGGGGATTTGGTCATGTGTCTCGTTCTATTCCGCTGCTTGAAAAATTATTGAATCAGGGCAATGATATCGTAATTGCCTGCAATGAAGGGCAAGAAAAAATTTACCGAGATTATTTTTCAACTGTCAAATTTATTCGTTGGGAAGGTTACCCTTTTCACTTTTCAGGCAATGGAAATTTTGCACTTGATTTGCTAAAATCGATGCCCAAATTGTTGGCTTTTGGAAAAAAAGAAAAAGAATTTGTTGAAAGCATATGCTTTACTGAAAATATTGAACTTGTCCTAAGTGAACACCGTTATTTTTTCAAGAGTGAAGCTATTCCATCTGTTTTCATAACGCATCAAGTTACTTTGCCGCTTACTTGGTACTTAAAAATGGCGCAAAGAATGCACATGAAATGGATGAATTCTTTTTCGGAGGTGTGGATTTTAGACAATGCCAGTCATGACTTTGCTGGAGATTTAAGTAGGGGAGAAATTGAAGTTGAAAAACGGTACTTGGGTCCTTTGAGTCGTTTTTCGGATAAAAGTAATTCTGTTAAAGTCGGGACCGTAATTCTTGTGAGTGGGCCAGAACCTTATGCCGAACAGTTTTACAACGAAATGTTTCGATATATCGGGCAAGAAGATAAAATCGTTTACGAAGGTAAAATAGAAACCAGAGATTCTGTGAAGGACATTTCTTGGAAAGAACTCGATGAAATTTTGCTTGGAGCGGAAAAAATCATTTCGCGTGCAGGTTATTCAACGATTATGGACATCTATTTTTTGGGATGCGAATTTGAGCTTCATCCAACAAAAGGTCAGTGGGAACAGGAGTACTTAGCGGACTATATGAACGAAAGAATTCATACGAACTGATTTTGAATTCGTGTAATCGTGCACAAATGTCACGAAATAAACGCCATCCAATAAGTCATCTCCTGTCCAAGTATTTTGATATCCTTTCTGA
>JAHEMP010000341.1 GCA_024643585.1 Crocinitomicaceae bacterium
TCGTTTAAATATTAAAAACGAGATATCAAATTGAGAATTTATCAGGTTATTTTTATTGAGTCTTCGGAATATTATTAGTTATCTGTGCTCAAGTTTTTACGCTATCTATAATACTATTTTTGGCGTAACGCTGAAATGTTTGGACGTACCCATCTTAATGTTCATTTCGTATTTTGATTCACGAAACAAATGAACAGAAATCATGACTTTTATTTCAATAAGTTACCCCCTAAATCTCAATTTTATAAGCACAAAAAAAGGGGTGAAAACCAAATTTTCACCCCTTCATCATACTCTTTAATCTTATTTAGATTTTCCCAACAACTGCTTCAGATACGTTGATGATATGATCACCTACTTTTTCTAATGAAGAGAATAAATCATTGTAGATCAATCCACCTTTCATGTTGTGGTCTTGATTGTCCGTAATACTTTCTAGGTATTCCGTTCTTAATGCGTCACGTTTTTCATTGATGCGTTGTTCAGCTAATTTGGCTGGCTCTAACAATACACCACCGTGATGTGCTTTTAAGTTCTCAACCATGATTACAAATGCCTCATCTACTAATGTAAACATCTCACCAATGCTATTTCTTTGTTCAGGAGTGAACCATATTTTTTGTTCGTCTTTTCTTTCTATACTTTTTGACATTTGATAGAAGATGTCACCGATTCTTTCCAAATCGTTCACAATACTATTCATACCTCTAATTCTGCCGGCAGTTTCAACTGATAAACCTCCTTCGGAAATTTTATTTAGGTAGTTTGCCACCTCAATTTCAACACGGTCAGTAATGTCTTCGTATTTAGCGATTTTCTCAAGAATACTTTTTGATTTTTTTGCATTTTTCTCATAAAGAAGTTCTTTCGTGAAATTCGACATTCTTCCAGTTAACTCTCCAAATTTTGCAATTTCTTTTTTCGCTTCTAACAAAGATAATTCTGGAGTTGACATAATTCCTGTTCCAATGTAATCCAAATGAAATACTTCGTCAGCAGCTCCTCTAG
Source organism: Crocinitomicaceae bacterium (assembly GCA_024643585.1). GTDB lineage: Bacteria > Bacteroidota > Bacteroidia > Flavobacteriales_D > Crocinitomicaceae > UBA2040. The sequence goes on from JAHEMP010000341.1 coordinate 1,009, forward strand.
ATTTCACAGTTCGTGTTGCCAGTTTAACTAACTGAGGAACAAAACCAATTAATAAAAGTACGTTGATCGTATTGAACATGGTATGGAAAATTGCCAAACCAGTATTTGCTGCTTCTTTAGGATTGGTTAGTGGGTTTCCTAAATTAAAGTAATTCATAAACCATGTTATTCCGCCTATCAAGAGGGGGAAGGTAATAACCGCCCAGGTAACACCAATTAGATTAAACAAGGAGTGAATTCGGGCAGATCTTTTTGCATGGACATTTCCAACCATAGATGCTAATTCAGCTGTAATTGTTGTACCAATATTTTCTCCAAGGATCATTGCCGCCGCTACCTCAAAAGGAATTACTCCACCAGCAACCAAAGTCATTGTTAATGCCATTGCCGCTGAAGAAGATTGAATTACAATAGTTACCAAAGTTCCTAACAAAACAAACAATAAAGTACTTAGTACTGGAATGTCTTTATAATTGATAAAGAATTGAACCAAAGCTGAATCTTCAGACAAGGATGGGACAGCATCTTTTAATTCACTTAATCCCATGAAAAGAAGTGAAAAACCAATTATCGCACTTGCCCAAGCTTTCATTTTCGCTTTTCCAAAGAACATAAATGGAAATCCAATTGCAATAAATACGAGAGCATATGCACTGATGCTTACTTTAAATCCGAACAAGTTAATCAACCAACCGGTGATAGTCGTTCCAATATTGGCTCCCATCATTACTCCAGCTGATTGCATCAATGTCATTAAACCAGCATTTACAAAGGAAACGGTCATTACTGTTGTAACCGATGAAGATTGTACAATTGAAGTGATACCAAATCCCGTAAGTACACCTTTAAATCTGTTCGATGTAATAGAGCCTAGTAAATTACGCATTTTCGATCCAGCTGCTTGTTGCAATCCTTCACTCATTACTTTCATACCATAAATAAACATTCCTAAAGCACCAATCAGGACTAAAAATTTAAAAATTCCCCAACCTCGCTCTGTTTCAGTTTTACCCTTTTCTGAAAAAACAGATTCACCTTTTGGGTTGTATACACCTACTTTATATACGTATTTTTCAGCACCCGCCAAGTTTTCTACCTCATAGGATGTTGTATTAAGTGGAATATTTTTAATTTCTGTCCATTCAGAATTACTATAACCTTCCTTTTCTCTTTTGGCTCTAATATCAGTGTTGTATTTAATTTCAACCAAAAAACCTTGACTTTTCAATGAATCGATAAAATCGTAATCAATTGACCAAGAAATTTTAATTTTTTCTTCTCCACCTTCTGCAGAAACGTTTTGAAATAATTCAGGGGTAAGTTCCTGATTTTGGGAATGTAAATTGCTAAAATTCAATAGTGAAATACAAGCAATAAAAGCAACTCTGAATAGATTCTTCATAGAATTCATTTTTTTAATTAG
>JAHEMP010000081.1 GCA_024643585.1 Crocinitomicaceae bacterium
CTTGAAAACCGTTGTACCGCGAGGTACCGGGGGTTCGAATCCCTCACTCTCCGCCATAAAATCCAGACGAAGGTCTGGATTTTTTTTTGACTCAAAAATTTTAAGATATCCGTAAAAAAACACGATCAGTGTTGAATGTTAAATTGTATTTTTTGTAGAATAGTCTTACTTTTCCAATATGAAAACATACCAAGTATTTTTGTTTCTCTTTTTGTCCATTTTTGTTTTTTCTTGTAAAAAACTGGGTTGTACGGATCCAAACGCGTTAAATTATGAGTCCATAGCTCAAAAAAATGATGAATCGTGCACATACGAAGGCAGTGTTGGTATTTGGTTCGATTCTATTAAAGCGCAAGAATATGTCACTGACGGAATTTTGGAATTGACCTATTTTATTGATGGCGATAGTGCTACGACTGTGCCGAGCAATTTTTATAGTAATACTATTCCTACTTGCGGCTCACCTGAAGTGTATGCGGCATTATTTAACATGGGTAAGGCAAATTCACAAACACATAATTTAATCGTTAAAAGAGAAACGGGTGTTATAATTGATAGTTATAAATTAACTGTTGAAGGAGGAAGTTGTTCACTTTATTTAATGAAATAGCTTCATTGTTTGTTGAGTGAAATACTGGTTTTTCAGGATTGATTTTATAACATATATTAACCTAATAACTACTTAAGCTTTAGTCCAGAAATCTTTAATTTTCTTTCTAATACAAGTAATTTTGGCAGGCCATCTTTGTGCTCAAATGACAGATAATAGAGTAACTTCTATTGTCGATTCTGTTAAAAAAGGAAACAAAAATTTTGACAAATCAATTGTTGATTATTGAAAAAATATAGTTATAGATGAACTTATTTATTAAGTTGAGAAGGATAGAATGAGGGGACAGCAATGTTCCCTCTTTTTTTTTGTGATTATTAAGATGTAATTCTTAAACTTGACGTCTAGTAATTTAACCACCAGAATCATGAAAAAAGTAAATTATTTATTGTTTGTGACCATTTTTGTATTTGCCCTAGGCGCATGTAAGAAGAAAGGATGTTTGGATCAAAATGCAACAAATTACAATTCAGAAGCAAAAAAAGACGATGGCTCATGCTTATATGAAGGAAGTGCCGTTATTTGGTTCAATACACCAAAAGTTATAGAATATTCAGCAACAGGTACGTCCAATTTGGTATTTTATTTAGAAGGGATCCAAATTGGGACATTAAATTTGTTGGATTTCATAAATACAGCACCAGCATGTGGAGGGGATCATGCAGTAACTGTTAAAAGAAATTTAGATAGCGCACCTTCAAAATCCTTCAGTTTGGTTGTTAAAGGTGATTCTGGGGCAACTCTTGATACTTATTCATTGACTATTGTCGGTAATAAGTGTACCAAGTTTCTGTTAAACTAATACGAATAATCTAATTATAGCTAAAGCCGGTATGTTCTTCATATCGGCTTTACTTTTAAAAAAAAACTTTCGAAGACCAAGTGATAACGCCGGGAAGGATAGCCCCTCGACCAATAAATAAAAAAATATGGACATAAAAAACAGCATCACTTTCGTAATGCTTCTTTGTGGGAGTTGAGAAGAGAAAGTGCTGCTTTCGAAGACCAAGTGATAAAGCCGGGAGGGATAGCCCCTCGACCTATACTTAAAAAATATAGGCATAAAAAAAAGCATCACTTTCGTAATGCTTCTTTGTGGGAGTTGAGGGATTCGAACCCCCGACCCTCTGCTTGTAAGGCAGATGCTCTAAACCAACTGAGCTAAACTCCCGATGTTTTTCGCTATAAGAATCGTTTTCCTCAAACGCGAGTGCAAATATAAGTAGCTTTTTTTAATTACAATCGAAATAGCGAAAAATTATTTTAAAAAATCATGCAATAAAAAGAAGCTGCCGAATACGACGATAGTTTCTGTATTGTTTGACAGTTCTTTAGCTGTGCGAAGCGCTTCTTTTGCATTCGAAAAAAAATGTGCAGATAGACGGTGTTTTTCCGAGTAGTTCTTTAAGCTTTCAATTTTTGCACTGCGCATATTATTGAATTCTGTGAAGAAATATTGATTTTCAGTAGAAAATAAAGGAAAAATTTCCTCAAAGTTTTTATCAGCGCTTGAACCGTAGATGATTTTTAAAGTACCAAATTCATTTTGTAAAAACTTTAATGTTGCCTCTATGCCTTCAGCATTATGACTTACGTCAAAAATCACCCTCGGTTGCTCCTCCACAACTTGCATTCTACCTTGAAATCCACTATTTCTGTAGAGATTGGATAAAGCTCCATCCATTTTGCTCAAATCCAATTTAAAGTGATTGGAAAGGTGTTTTATGGCATGAACAACGGTCTGATAATTCTGTTTCTGATAAGTACCCAACAAGGGAAAAGAAGCAGGAATTGGTGTTGGAAAATCTTCAGTGAATTCAATTTGAGCCTTTTCTCTGAAGGCTTTTTCCTTAAAAACGACTTCGGTGATAGGATTTTTAAACCCGACAATAACGGGTGTATTTTTTTTAATGATTCCCGCTTTTTCAAATGCAATTTCTGCCAGCGTATTACCTAAGAAATTGGTATGTTCTAAGCTAATGGTTGTTATAATGGATAATAGTGGTTGTATTATATTCGTGGCATCTAGTCTTCCCCCTAAACCCGTTTCAATGACGCATATTTCACAATTAGCATTTACAAAATAATGTAAGGCCATCACCAACGTGATTTCAAAAAATGACGGTTCAAAATCGAGTGGGAGGGACCGAATCTTTTCACAAAAGGAAATTACCTCCTCCTCAGAGATCATCTCACCGTTCACACGTATTCTTTCCCTAAAATCCACGAGATGAGGAGATGTAAAAAGTCCTGTTCGCAGCTTGTTTTCCGTTAAAAAGGAAGCTAGTATCGAGCAAGTTGAGCCTTTTCCATTGCTTCCGGCAACATGAACAAATTTTAGTTTTTCTTGAGGCTTAGCGAATAGATCGCAAAGTTTGAGTACGTTCTCTAAACCTGGTTTGTAGGCTGAAGAGCCAATATTTTGATAAGAAGGGAAGCGCTGAAACAGCCAGTCGATTGTTTCAGAATAAGAACTAGGTTGCACTTAGATTAACCGTTAAATAAACAATTTCTAATGTAGCGCCTGATTTTTTGTTGTATTTCACTTGCCTTTTTACAGCAGCAATTACCTGATTTAAAATTCTCTGATCCGTGGTGGTCGTTTTTGAAGCTATATTTCGCACATCAACAATGTTTCCTTCTGCATTTATCGTCAAACGTAAATTTATTCTGTGGTTGTCGTCTGAAACGATATCGTCAACTTGTGGGTCATTTAATCGAATTCTTCCAGAACCATCGCCAACTCCGCCAGGTCCAGTGCCGCTATCAGAGCCACTATCGTTGCCAAATTTACCACTTCCAGGACCACTATCGCTGCTCCCACCTGTTCCAAAAGGATTATCGGATTTTGTAGAATTGGACGGTTCGTTTTTTGAATTAGGTGCGTTGGTTTTGGTACCTTTTCCTGTTATGGTTTTTGTAGTAGGGTTCTCTTTTTTTGTAAGAACTTGTTGTGTTTCAGGTTTTGGTTCTGTCACCGGTTCGTCTGTTGGTGAACCTTGACTTCCACCTCCTACATCAACTTTTAAATTCTCCAATTCCAGTTCTTCCAACTCGGTTTGGGCCGGTTGTTTAAAAGGTTCAGGTTTTGGATCTGCAATTTGATAGGTAATCATCATCAATATCATGAACAATATAAGCAGAGCAACAACAGAGCCAATTAGGCCTATTTGCTCGTCTTTTTTGTCTGCTATTGGGAAGGATGACATTTTTGTCTTTTATTTGTTATATGCTATTACTGGATCCCATTCATTTGCTTGGGCAAGTGCCAACACTTTAAATACAGCCTCGTAAGATGCTTCACGGTGACCAGCTACTTTTAATTTTAATTGTCCGGAATTCATTACTGCTTCTCCTGCTAGATCTTTGATTTCATCAAACTCCATAGGTTTGTCTAAAGAACCGCCCGGCAAAACCACATATTTGTTGTCTTTGGTTATCATGACAGTGGCTGTAACTGGGTTTTGATCCGGTTGCAAAACATCGTCAGATTTTGGTAAATCTAAGGGTGTTTGGTTGTTCGACATCAAACTCATGATGATGAAAAAAATCAGCAAAAGAAAGACCAAGTCGGTCATGGAAGCCATACCGCCTTCAACCTTGATTTTATTTCTTGATCCTAAGTCCATAATTTATTTTCCTGGTGAGTTCAACAAATCCATGAATTCCAAAGCTGCATTTTCCATTTGGTAAACAACTTTACCGATACGCCCTACTAAGTAGTTGTAACCCATAAAGGAAACAATACCTACAATTAGACCTGCAACTGTCGTAACCATGGCTGTCATGATACCCGGCGCGATTGTTTTGATTTCCAAAGCAGTCGCATTTTCCAAATCAATGAATACAACAACCATACCGATTGTCGTACCTAAGAATCCAATCATTGGAGCAGCACCTGCGGCAGTTGCTAGAAAAGAAAGACGTTGTTCCAAACGAAGAACTTCTAGTTTTCCTGTGTTTTCAATAGATGCAGCAATACTTTCAATCGGTTTACCAATTCGTGCAATTCCTTTTTCTAGCATCCTTGCAGAAGGAGAGGTGGAACGAGAACAGTAATCTTTCGCTTGATCAATTTTACCTTCCGTTAAATATTCTTTAATTTTTGCCAAGAAGTTATCTTCTTCTTTGGATGCTTTTCTCAAAGCCAAAAAACGCTCGACAAATACAAATACTGCATACCCGAGCATTAAAGCAAGTGCTATATTTATTACCAATCCAAATCCAACGCTTGATCGCGCAACAATTGTCCAAAGAGACTGCTCTTTTGTACCCATTGTTTCAACTGTTTTTACCGCTGTTTCAGCGACACCAGTTACTTGAAGTAAATAAGTTAAACTCATAATTTATTAACGCTTGGTTATCTTTTTTATTATCTATTGTATTTTGAATTCTAGTGCATTAAAATAAACACGCCAGCACCAATTAGGTATCCTACGGTTGCAAGCCAACTTATGTTACGTAAATACCAAAAAAAGGATATTTTTTCCATACCCATTGCAACAACACCAGCGGCCGAGCCAATTATCAACATACTACCACCAGTTCCGGCAGCATAAGCAATAAAATGCCATACTTCTGCATCCATTGCTTCTTGGAACATGCCCATGGAAGCTGCTACAAGAGGCACATTGTCTATTATTGCAGAACCAACTCCCATTAACATTACGAATGTTTCTTGTGGTATTTGTGCATTGACACTTTCACCAAATTGGAATATTAGTCCCAGTGATTCTAATGCGGCTACGGTCATCAAAATACCCAAGAAAAACAAGATACTTGGTAGTTCGATTCTAGATAATGCACCAAAAGTTGGACCGTGTAAATGTTCGTGACTCTCTACGTCGCTAAGACTAAAGTTTCTGTTACTAATATATTCAGCTACCAAAGAAACAATCCCAAGCGACAACATCATTCCAACGTATGGAGGAAGGTGGGTGACTGTTTTGAATATTGGAACAAAAACAATCATACCAAGGCCTAAGAAAAGCATTAAGGTACTGTGTTTGCTTACTTTTTCATTGTCATCTTCGAAGGGAATATTGCCTTTAAAAGGTTTTAGGAATGTAGCTAAAAACGTCGGCAGAGCAAAACAAAGTAGGGAAGGTAAAAGTAAGTGTTCGATCAAGCTCATTGAGCTAACTTTGTGGTTCATCCAAAGCATGGTAGTCGTAACATCACCAATTGGAGACCAAGCTCCACCTGCGTTCGCAGCAATAATGATTAAACCAGCATACCACATTCTTAGTTCGCCGTCTTTAATAATTTTTCTTAAAATGGTAATAAGTACAATGGTTGCCGTTAAGTTGTCAATGATCGCAGAAAGGATAAAACCCAATCCGCATACAATCCACAACAATTTCTTTTTGCTTGTCGTCCGGATGACTTTTTTAATTGCTTGAAAACCATTGAAATGATCTGTAATTTCAACAATAGTCATTGCACCAATCAAGAAAATTAATATTTCACAAGTCTTGCCAAAGTGATGAAGTAAGGTGTTTTCCATCAAATGACCTTTTTCTTCATGACCTAAGTCGCCAATATTCATCAAAACACTGTTATGACTGTCGAACCAAGTTGTAAAATTTGCCATTCCAAAAGCGATGCCGGCCCACGCCAAAGACATCATGATCAGAGCGGGAATAAGTTTGTCGATTTTTAATGAATGTTCGATTGTAATTGCCAAATATCCGATAATGAAAACGGATACGATAAAAATTTCCATGTGGTGTTTTTTTAAATTCCAGCCAAAAATACAAATTCTATCGTTTGTAAGGCCTTTCTAAATCGACCGAATCGATTAACTTTTCACATAAATATTAACAGTTTACAAGAATATTTATGAAACTAAAAATAGAAAACCGATTCCTCCTAAATAACCCAATAAGGCCAATAACGAAATATTTTTTAAGTACCAGAAGAAAGATATTTTTTCCATTCCCATTGCAACAACGCCTGCTGCAGAACCTATGATTAGAATACTTCCTCCAGTTCCAGCTGCATACGCTAAATCGTGCCATATTTTGGCATCTGTGCCGTCTGAAAACATACCAATACTCGCCGCCACGAGTGGAACATTGTCAATAATTGCTGAACTAATCCCTAATAAGGTAATAAACACGGACTGGGGAATTGTACTATTTACCGTTTGACCAAAATTAAAAATCATACCAACGGACTCCATGGCTGCAACCGTCATTAAAATGCCCAAGAAAAATAAAACAGAAGGAATTTCAATTTTTGACAAAGCGCTCATGGTTGGACCTTTAACGTGAGCAACGACTTTTTCGCCATCCGGATCTGTGTAAGTTATCTGTCTATTGGATAGTATTTCGCTCGTTAAAGCGCAAATGGACAAAGAAAGCATCATTCCAACATAAGGAGGCAAATGTGTAATCGTTTTGAAAATCGGAACAAAAACAATCATTCCAAGTCCGATTATCAGCATTGTTTTTCCCTTTGTTTTTTCTTCCTGATCTTCAATTAATTCGACATTGTCTAAGTTTCCTTTGAATGCTGGAATAAAACGACTGGCTAATAAAGGCAGAAGGATATTAATTAAAGATGGAAGCGCTATGAATTCGATTAATTTTGCACTGGTAACTTTTCCTGCCATCCACAACATAGTCGTAGTTACATCTCCTATTGGCGTCCAAGCTCCGCCTGCATTTGCTGCAATGATAATAAATCCAGCGTACCACATTCTGTCCTCGGGTTTGTCCATTAGCTTTCGTAAAATGGTTATGAGAACAATAGTTGCCGTTAAATTGTCGATAATTGAGGATAAGAAAAATGCCAAAAAGGAAATAATCCACAAAAGTTTGGCTTTGCTTTTCGTACGAATCATTTTTTTTATCACGCCAAAGCCTTCAAAATAATCGATCATTTCAACGATGGCCATCGCGCCCATTAAGAATATCAAGATTTCTGCCGTTTTTCCAAAATGGTGCAACATTGTGTTTTCGAGCAAAAGCATGCGACCTTCATGAGTAATCTCCGAAAGAGATTGTAGAGTGCTTGTTTCTGGATCAAACCAAGTAGCGACGGAATCAATGCCCATGGCTATGCCTGTCCAACATAGCGCCATCATCATCAAAGCGGGAATGAGTTTGTCGATTTTTAAGGTATGCTCAATCGTAATTGCAACATAGCCGAGGATAAAAATAAAAAGTAAGGTAAGTTCCATTTGAAATCAATTTAAAAACGATTCAAATGTATATTTTCTTTTCGTTCAAAAATAAAGGGCTAAAGATAATTTAGCCCTTATTTGAAAATAAAATTTCAAGAATTTAACTTATATTTCTTTTTTTCTCGGAATTCAATAAACTAACTTCTAAAAAGGTGTTTGTCACACAAAAAAAATTAAACCAATTGCTCCAAAGCAATGCTAAATGCATTTTTAGCAATTCCAATTTTGCTTGAATTTTTCTTATGCGCTTTAACCATTGCATTTTTAATGATAGAGCTTGTGTCCGTAAAAATACCTTCGTCCGTAATTTCTTCCAAATCATTGCTCATTAAATAAGCAAACACCCTTGCCATCCCACAATTGGAGATAAAATCAGGGATTATAGAAATGTTTTCGTCAGCATAATCTGCAATTGGACCAAAGAAAATTTCCGGATCAGCGAATGGAACATTTGCCCCGGCTGAAATCACTTCCATTCCGTTTTTAATCATACGGCTAAGTTGATCTTGGGTAATTAATCTTGAAGCCGCACATGGAATAAACACTTCGGCTTTCAGATCCCAAATTTTGGCATTAATTTCATCGTATGACAACATGTTTGGATGCACCAATTCGTTTCCATTTTTGGTTAAGAAAAGTTGCTTGATTTCTTCAAATGTAAATCCATTTTCATTGATCAATCCTCCAACGCGGTCTATAATTCCAACAATTATTGCTCCTTCTTGGGCTAAATAATAGGCTCCAGCAGAACCAACATTTCCCCAACCTTGAACGATTACTCTTTTTCCTTTCAGGTTTCCACCCCAAATGTCGTAGTAATGTTTCACAGATTCAGCAACGCCATATCCTGTAATCATGTCTGCGATTACATATTTACGCGTTACATCCGGTGTAAATTTCGGATCTTCAATAACTTTCAAAACGCCGTATCGTAGCTGTCCAATTCTATTTATTTTTTGGGATTCTCTTGGTTGAAAGTGTCCGTTAAAAACACCTTCTTGAGGATGCCAAACACCACAATCTTCCGTGAAAGGAATTACCTCGTGAATTTCATCCACGTTTAAATCTCCACCTGTACCGTAGTAAT
>JAHEMP010000342.1 GCA_024643585.1 Crocinitomicaceae bacterium
CTGGCATAACTGTTGGCTTGTTGTTCCATCTGCATGATGTATTCTATTTCATCACCGGCATGCGTGTCTGGGAAATTTATCGGTGGGTCAACACCAACACTATTGATCAAATTGAAAAAAGCGTTGGGATCTTCTATGGATAAGCCAGCCGGAATTCCTTGGTCGCGATGAAAAGCGAGCGAAACACCGGTTCCAATTTCAATGGCCAAAGGATCAGGGACACTGGTATTAGGATAATTGGCAGGATACCCAGGATACGAATGTTCTAAATAACGCCCCATCCAACCTGAACTCTCGTATTCGTCAAAATCCACGCCCATTTGCCAAATGTCTCGGCTTCGGAAATGTGATCCATTGCAATTTTCGTAGGAAACATTTTGTACAACAGCCATGTGACCATTATCGTACATGGCTTTTGCACCGACCATATCAGGGTGCAAACCTACCTTTTTGTTATCCGGCAATGTCAAATCCAAAGGAATGTATTTTCTAGGACCTGTTTGGGGTATTGCGATATTCGGGCGAAGGTTATAATAGTTCCCATACTGATTGATGGGAATAACCATGTTTAATCCGTCATTTCCACCGTGTAATTCAATTAAAATCAGCACTCTATCGTTCAAGCTTTTGGCAGCAATATCTTTGATGAAGCCATCCCCCTGAAATGCATGAAGTGGAATACCGTTTAGTCGTATGAACATGCCAGTTCCCATTAGGGCTGACAATCGTGCAAAGTCTCTTCTATCCATTTTGTGAAGTTTAATAGATTTGATATTCGGGTGATTGCATTATCGCCAATGCCAATCTTTCCAATTGAATACGAACGGTCGTGTCGTTATTCGTTGCGATATAGTTGTTCCATTCTACGGTCCAATTTGCAGCAGAAAGTTGAAGGAGGAGAATGTCGTCCTTAAAATAATCGAACCGTTCGCTCGTCAATTGAATTGGTATCATCCAGAAAACCAATTCTTGCATTAAAATCAAAGAATCTGAAGGATTTGAACAGTTGTCTTTCACGAATTGAACAAAATCCAGTTTCAATAAAACGGTTCCACCGGCAGCTGTAAAACCATTTACAAGTAATTCTGCTAATTTGTATCTATTCGCAAGGTAATTGGCTGAAATCCAGTATCGATGAAAGCCGGGAACTTGAAAATAAGGCTCGAATCCAGCAACGTCGTAGGGTTCAAAAAAGTTTAATCCCCCTAAACTTAATTTGCCCAACAATTGGCTATACAAATTGTAGTGATTTTCCAAAGCCAGCGTTTTATCTGGAACTTGCATGTCGAACAGTCGAAGTGTTCCAACCAATAAATCCAACGGCGATTTTATAATTGCACCGATATTGTTGTCTGTAGTCGGTGGTGTGTCGAGGTCGTAAAAATGTTCGCTAGCAAATAGCACAGATAGAACCGAAGTAATTTCAAAATTGTTTTGTTCCAAAATTACCGCCAAAGGTTCTATGATATCCGTTTCAATCGTGGGAGTGATATCATAGTAGACGAACTCACGATAGATTCTTCGACAAATGTTTTTAGCCGTATGTGGCGAGCTAAAAATCATGGTAACTACATCAAATAATTCATCGTAAACGGATTGAATTGTTGTGTTTCCACCCGAGACATTTCCTGTTTGAATCAGTGTGTTGCTGAAAGCAGCTGAAAATTGTTTGTTACTGACATCGTGTTGTGACGAAGTTGTCGCATTTCCTTTTACTTTACCAGTGGGTATTCCGGTAACAGGATCAATTGTTTGGTAGGAATCGTCATAACCCCAACCTGTTAATGCCTTCGTCAGTGCTTTGACATCATTTTCGGTAAAGTTGGTGTAATCTTGTGGTCCAACTTGTGGTCCTTTACCAACCGTAAAAAGCTCTAAAAATTCACGTCCGAAATTTTCTTGGGGAACGTTTTTGACATTTAAGTGTCCATCCAAATGAATCAATACTGCATTGTCAATACAAAATGCTCTCGCCAAATCCTTGAAATTTCCCAAAGCATAAAAGCGTAAGAGTCGCAAATAGTCTAAGGAAAATTGAGGTTTATTTTCAACACGAGAAATAATAATTGGGAAATGCGTGTGGTAAAACCAGACCATACGATCGGTCAAATTGGCACCGGAACTGCGCATATTGTCTATCCACCATCCACTTGTAAATTCACTGATCTCACCAGCATCGCGATTGGGATGCACGGTATTTGGAGAAACCCAATCTGTGCCCGTCAAGAAGTCAATCGGATTGTTGGGCGTGACCTGGGGTTGAATCAGTTGTTGAAAGGCAGCGGTTGCCGTCAGCGTTGAAAACGTTTGAATATCCGATAAACGAGGACCAAATGTTGCTCTGCGAAGCAAATGCGCGGCCTTAGCAGCGCCGAGAGGGCCGGAAATAGGGGAGAGAGATGCCATTATAAAATGTTTAA
>JAHEMP010000082.1 GCA_024643585.1 Crocinitomicaceae bacterium
TCCTGCTTATGAGCCATTTCAATAACTTGGTGCAAATGTCGTGTTGGGATAGAGATGGCCCCTGCAATCGAACCACCTTCTGTCATTCGCTGAATTCCCGCGGTATCCGTTCCTCCAGCCGTTAATATTTCGGGTTGCCATTTAATTTTGTTTCTATCGGCAACTTCTTTCATGAAACGTACCATACGAGAATCGCAAATGGTGGAAGCGTCCATAATTTTAATTGCCGTTCCTTTACCCAATTCTGTTATTTTTTCATGAGCAGCGGCTCCAGGTAAATCGAATGCAATGGTTGTATCTAAACCGAATCCGAAATCGGGTTTGATTTTTAAACTAGCAACATTTGCCCCTCTAATGCCCACTTCCTCCTGAACAGTAAATACTGCATACAGATCATGCGGTATTTTCTTGCCTTTCAAATTTTTAAGTGTCTCAATTAAGATGAAGACTGCCAGACGATTATCCAATGATTTTGAATTAACGCATTCTCCCATTTCTATGAATTCTCTTTCACGCGTAACGGGATCTCCAATTGTGACTAATTTTTTGACTTCTTCGACCGGCAATCCAGTATCGATAAAATAATCCGTAAGCTTGGCTACTTTGTTTCTTTCATCAGCAGTCATGACATGTATGGGTTTTGAAGCCATTACACCAATAATGTCTTTTTTTCCATGAACGATTACCCTTTGTGCGGTTAGTGTTTTGGGGTCAAATCCCCCTAAAGTATGAAATCGGATAAAACCTTGTTCATCAATATGAGTCACCATGAATCCAATCTCATCCATATGCGCGCCAACCATAACTCTTTTGTCTGATGAACCGCGTTTTATGGCATATACATTTCCTAAATTATCTATTTCAACTTCGTCAACGTAGGGTTTAATTTCTTTTAAAACCAATTGACGTACTTTTTCTTCAAAACCAGGAGCACCTGGCGTTTTACAAATCTGAGCGAGTAATTTAATATTCATTTGATAATTCTTTGGTACTCAAAATTAACGAATTTTGAAAAGAAGCAGTGGCGATCTTAAGTATTGTTATGAGTAATATGTACCAAATGTCACATTGATGTTCACCAAATCCACTAAATTTGTAATATGAAAGGATTTTTGTGGCTAATTGTAGTTTTTGTTGTTGCTATACCATTTGCATATTATTACATGTCCTTGGATGAAAAACCACTGCCAATACTTAACCCTATTGATGTCAATGATTCACTGGTCGATTCAGAATTATTGAGAAAAGGGTTCGGACACACAATAGGAGATTTTAGTTTTGTGAATCAGGCGGGTCAGTCGCTCTCTTCGAATGATATTGATGGTAAAATATGGGTAGCTGAGTACTTTTTTACAACTTGCGGTTCAATTTGTCCAAAAATGAATCAGCAAATGAAAAGAGTGCAGGACGCTTTCAAAGGAGATAGGGATTTGGTGATTTTAAGTTTTACCGTTAACCCTGAGGTCGATAGTGTCGAACAGATGAAAAAACATGCTGATTTTCTAGGGGCAGAATTACCTCAATGGCAATTATTGACAGGCGACAAAAATGATCTTTATAGTTTGGCTAGAAAGTCATTTTTTCTTTTGAAGCCGGCTGAAGCCGAAAATTTAGGGGATGCTGGAAACGACTTTATTCACACCAACAACTTTGTTCTAGTTGACCAAGAACGCAGAATACGAGGCTACTACGACGGTACGAATGCAAAGGATGTTGACAAAATGATAAAAGATATTGACCGATTGAAGAAGGCGAAAAATTAGCATATGGAAAAATTAAGAAATTATATAGATGGCCAATTGATAGCTCCAAAAGCATCAAAATACATAGATAATTACGAGCCTGCCACTGGAAAAGTTTATTCTTTAATTCCCGATTCAGACGAGACCGATATTGAATTGGCCGTTCAAGCTGCCGAACGAGCATTTCCTAAATGGGCAGGTCTTTCGGGAGAAGCGAGAGGGAAAATTATGCAGAAAGTGGCAGACGGAATTGAAGCTAGAATGCAGGAATTTGCCGAAGCGGAAGCCAAGGACAATGGGAAACCTGTATCGTTGGCTTCGCACGTGGATATTCCACGAGCAGTTTCAAATTTCTCTTTTTTCGCTACTGCAATTCGTCATTTTGCCAACGAATCTCATTACATGGAAGGGGTTGGATTTAACTATACAACTCGAAAACCGATTGGAATTGTAGGTTGTATTTCACCATGGAATTTGCCTTTGTATTTATTTTCTTGGAAAATTGCTCCAGCCTTGGCCGCCGGAAACTGTGTGGTCGCTAAGCCTTCCGAAATAACACCATACACTGCGTATTTGCTTAGTGAAGTTTGCATCGAAGCAGGGATGCCGGCAGGGGTATTAAACATTGTTCATGGATTGGGAACAAGTGCTGGAGATGCAATTGTTAAACACAAAAAAATCAAAGCCATTTCATTTACAGGCGGAACGAAAACGGGCGAGTACATTGCGCGCACTGCTGCACCAATGTTTAAAAAACTTTCGCTTGAATTGGGTGGAAAAAACCCGAACATCATCTTTGCCGATTGTGATTTCGATGATATGCTTAAAACAACAATACGCTCAAGTTTTGCAAATCAAGGTCAAATTTGTTTGTGCGGTTCACGAATATTTATTGAGCGACCTATTTATGAAAAATTCAAGGAGGCTTTTGTTGCTAAAATCAGCAAAACGAATGTTTCTTTTCCGCAAGATCCTAATGCTCAAATGGGAGCTGTGGTTTCCAAACCGCACATGGAAAAAGTGCTTTCGTACGTTGAATTAGCAAAGGAGGAAGGCGGAACGATATTGACAGGTGGAAAACAGATTCATTTGCCAGCCCCACACGACCAAGGTTATTATTTGGAACCTACAATTATTGAAGGCTTGGCCTATGATTGTCGCACGAATCAGGAAGAAATTTTTGGACCGGTTGTTACCATCACACCTTTTGATACGGAAGAGGAGGTTTTAATGATGGCCAATTCAACTTCGTATGGTTTAAGTGCCACTGTATGGACTCAGCACCTTTCAAGAGCGCACAGGGTTGCTGATCGACTAGACGCTGGTTTGGTTTGGATTAACGATTGGTTGGTGCGCGACTTGAGAACTGCTTTTGGTGGAGTAAAGGCATCCGGTGTAGGCAGAGAAGGAGGTTGGGAAGCCTTACGTTTCTTTACAGAACCGAAGAATATTTTTGTAAAAAATGGCTAAAAAGGACTTTTATAGTTCTTTAATTTTGCTTTTTTCGTTGGCTGGAATCTCGACTCCAACTACAAATTGCCATCTGCTGTATTCAAGTGTTGATTTCGTATAGTCTTCGTATTCACCTCCACTTTTTGGAATACCGAGAGGGCTAATAAATTCTGTCGAACTGCTTGTATAATTCACACCTAAAACCAAACTCACCCAATTTAGTTTCAAATCGACTCCCATACTGTAATGGAAAAAATTTTCACCAATATTGACGTCTCTTGAATCGATAGTTGCCAAGTCAAAAATATTGGCGTTTTTAATGAAGGCGTTGTAATCACTCGTGAAGCTTCCATACAGTTTTACATTCTTACTCACATAAATTTCCAATCCAGCGCCGAAATTAATTACCTGTTTTCTACTTTCTTTGAATAAAACGGGATTGAGAGTCTCCTGCCCAATGTCTATACTTGGTATTTCTATACGGTCGAATTCTTGAAGTCCTTTGACATAATCAATATTCAAATGCAGGGTACTTCTTCTCACAGGAATTCCGGCACCAATAGAAATTGCCAAAGGTTCTTTTCTTTGGGTGCTTAGGTTTTTTAAGTCGTAATCATAAAATCGATCAGAAGTCGGATCTTCTCCAGAAATTGACGTGGTATATAAGAAACGGCCCTCTTCGTACACCTCAATATAAGGCAGGTTTACGTTTAGCCCTACGTCAAATTTGGGAAAATGATAGTTGGCACCTGTTTTTATTAATAGCCCATACGATTCTTGATCAAACCCGATTGTATTCTGAAAGAAGGAGACATTATTGTTTATTGATTGAACGGTTTGATTTATATTACTTCCTCCTCTGTAATTGTAGATTGAACCGAAAAAAGACACTCCTAAACTCAGGTTTTCATTGACTTTCTTGGCCCATGTCAGACCAAACCAATCATCAATTATGGCTGTGTTAAGTAAAACGGATGCCCTATAGGAAGCTACATCTGGAAAATTTGCTAAAACATCCTCAGTAATCTCATTGGTAGTGTACCCTAAAGAATTATCCATTCGTGATTTGGATATGAATGAATAAGCGAAGCGATTATTAAAGACCTCAAACGTTCCTCCAGCCATAGAGGGCAAGCCATTAAAATTGATTGAATTGAGCTTGGATTCCTCGCCAAGCACATTCGATAGTTTAAGGGAGGCAATTTGATAGGCTCGTGCGTTAAATGCGAACCCATTGCTACTTACCTCGGTTAACCTTGAAGGATTGTAGTATACCAAACCTAAGTCGGTGACACTACCCGTTACATTTCCAGATAGCAAAATAGACCGGTTACCAAACTTATTGAATTTATAATTTCCTTGTTGAGTGTGTCCAGATATTATAAAACATAGAACAGCAATTAAGATAAATATCGTTTGTCTCATAGAAAATCGATAAAACCAGATATTACCTCAACTTTCATTTTAGCGTTTTAATTCGAAAGGATAAACAACTTCCCAGTCGTTTTTCATGTCTATAACCGTCCAGCCTTTTTCATTGGCTTCATCAAGACCTTTATCTAGTCTTCCAATTGACGATGTCCGATCGTACGCCCATTCTCTAACAGAATCGGTATGATGCAGGTACAACTTGAAATTCGGTAATGTGTTTGAATTTGTCCACCGCAGCATTTGTAAATCGCCATCCGAATTTCCAGAGGCAAATACAGGCTTTCTTCCTATATACTGATTAATTCCTTCTGGTTTACCTTCTTTATCATCGATGAAATTTAATTCTGGTAACCTTCTAATTACAGGGTTTCCATCGTTATAATCATACTTTGTTTTGATGCTGCTGCCGATCACTTGGTCTCTTGGAATTCCATAAACTTCTTCAACCCATGGACGCATAAATTCTATTCCTCCGCCGGAAACGATGAATACTTTGAATTCGTTGGCTTTCAAATAGTTTATAAGTTCCAACATAGGTTGATATACCAAATCAGTAAAAGGTTTATCAAATCGAGGATGCATAGCTGTTTTTAGCCAGTTTGAAACTATCTGTTCGAATTCATCAACAGTATTTCCACCGTGAGAGGCCATGACCAATTCAAGTAAACCATGTTCACCTTCACTAAACACAGCTTTCATGTCATTTTCCAAAACTCCTTTGAAAGGTTGTTTTAACTTCCATTCAGGATGTTGCGGGGCCAATTCCTTAACCCTGTCAATAGCGAAAAACAATTGAAAATACATCGGTTGCTCAGACCATAAGTTTCCGTCGTTATCAAAAACGGCTATGCGATCCATAATGGGAACAAACTTGTCTCCTTCGTTTGTAACCTCAGAAACATAGTTCAAAATAGCTTGTTTTGTTTTGCCTGCCTTCCACGAAGGCAAAGGGTCACTGTTATCTGTAGTGGTAGAATTGAGTGCAGGCGTTTCTTTATTTTCATTGCACGAAAGGAGTGCAAAGAACAAAATAAAAAGGTAAACGATGTTTTTCATAACTTTTGATTTACAATCTAAATTTACAAATTTTATCATAAACGTAATAGACTTAATCCAAGTCACCTCCAAACCATCTAAAGTAGGCGTTATTCCCATCCCCTTTGAGCACAATTTGCATGTCAGTTGCCCATTGTTCTTTATAGCCCATGGATCCATTGAGTGCAGCTTGATAGAAAAGCATTAATCGATTTCTCTCACTTTCAACATTGCTTAGGAATTCTTGATTAACCCCTTCAATTGGCGGATTTGTTCTTAACATCATTAATTCAGGAAGTACTCGGTGTATTTCATCTGTTCGTACCCAATCCGAATATTCAATTCTAGGTTGGTTGTCCGTAACTGGAAGGGCATTTCCAGCATATTTTTCTAATCCCTTTCTATTCATTACGTAGGTAGCCATTAAAGATTCTGGTGAGTCAATTCCTATTTCTTTCAGTGCGTCAGCTAATTTCGGACTCTTGAATTGTTCAATAATTTTAGGTCCGTTTAATACAATTGGTTCCAATGAACCGATAAGTAGCATTTCATGTAATTCAGTAGTCCAAAGTGATGTGTATGGAAAAACATCCAAAAAGCTTTTTACGAGCGAACGAGTGTCCTCATCATTTTGGGTGGGTAATGGGAGCCATTGGGCAACAATTCCTCCGGATTTTAAGCGGGACTTCGCAATTTGGTAGAAATTAGTGGAATAAAGATTCACTACTCCTGCGGCAGAAGGTGGTGGCGGCTCGAGTGTAATAAGGTCATATTTGGAATCATTGCTTAAAAGTTCGCGTCTTCCATCACGAAGCCTTATATCAAGTTTCGGATCAGATGAAGCCCCAAAATTTCCTTCAAAAATGGAAGATGCCTCTACCACTTCGGGTAATATTTCGGCAACTACACGTTTTTTTAAACCAGGATACGTCAACAAACTTCCAGAAGTAATCCCGGTTCCGAGACCAATGACCAAAGCAGATTCAGGTTTTCCATTGTGAATGATCAATGGGATTAGCGCTTGTAATCTCATGTATCGTAATGAAGGCATTGCGTCTCCAGTATTGGATACACCTTGGATGTAAAGTCTACGAAAAGATTTAGTTCCTGCCTTTTGTTCGAGGACAGCAACTGTTCCTCCTCTTCCTTCCTCGTAGTATACTTTCTTGCCTCCTCGATTGGTAACGAGCAATTCTGCTAATTTGTCTTTTGGCGTATAGATTGCCGCTAAAAGTGTAACCGTGGTTAGTACCAGAATACTTTTTTTCGCTGACTGAAAACCACCAAGTTTACTTTTGAAAACTGCTATAATGCCTATTGAACATGCAATGACGGCAAGAATAGCTAAAGTTTTTACAACTCCGAATTGTGGAACCAGGATGAAACCTGTAATAATGGTTCCAGT
Source organism: Crocinitomicaceae bacterium (assembly GCA_024643585.1). Classification (GTDB taxonomy): domain Bacteria; phylum Bacteroidota; class Bacteroidia; order Flavobacteriales_D; family Crocinitomicaceae; genus UBA2040. The sequence continues at coordinate 7,066 of JAHEMP010000082.1, forward strand.
TATACCACCCAATGTATTGAGGGCAACTACTTTTCCTAAATCTCTGCCAATGTGAGAAGAGTTTACAATTAATTTTAATGCTACAGGAAATGCTGCTCCAAGAAAAAGAGTAGGTATGAACACGATGTACATAGCTGCTATTGAAAATCTTGCGCACATTGCCGCAAGTCTACTTTCTGTCAACGAGTATACAAAGCGATCAGCAGAAGATTGTATGCTTGTAAGCCAATCTCCCAATAAGGTAATTTCAATTAAGGAAACACATCCAGCAGCAGCGATAAGTAGTCCAAATAAACCCCAAGGATTTTTCAGTTTATCCACTCGTCGAGAAATTAAGGCAGATCCTATGGCAAGACCAGCGAGATACGTGGCCAACATAACTGAGAAAGCAAAACTCCGCGTACTCATAAATTGAACCATGGATTGCGACCAAACTACTTCATACCCAAGAGCCAGACCACCGGATATCGCATATAATAGAATAGCAATACCGGCTGATTTGGTAAATGAATTTTGACTCGGTTCAGTTTCGGAAGAGGTTAAATCTGTTTTTGATTTATTCCTATAATACCCAATTAATGCTGCGCACAAACCAATACTAGAAGCAAATAGGGCAGATCCTTGTATCCCGAACGATGGAATTAATACAAAAGAACAAACGATGGCGCCTAAAATTGCACCAAGGGTATTAGCAGCGTACATGTTACCTCCACCAGAACCTACCTTTGTGTCTGAAAGCGAAAGCGAACGAACCACAGCAGGCAGCGTTCCACCCATTAAAAATGGACCGACAGTAACCATGAGAAACACCAAAGACCAAGCAAGAAGACTGTTGTATACTTCCAAATTGGCAAACAAAGCTGCGGATTTGGGAAGTAAATAGGTTATTATTATTCCGACAAGTGCGATACCAAGCTCTAATTTGACATAAAGTAACAATGGTCTTTTCACACGATCGGCGATTCGTCCAAAAAAGAGACCTCCAAACGCAAGTCCAGCAAAAAATGCACTAACACCGGTTGTTACGGCAAATACATCAACCCCAACTATTAGGGTAAGTTGTTTAATCCATAATACTTGAAATATTAGGGCAACCATTCCGGAGGCCATTAACAAGATAGCAGGCCAAACTAGTTTGCCTTTTTCCAGTGCAATTTCAATTTTTGGCGTTTGAGTAGGGGCAGTCTTAATTTTCTTGCCAGATTTGTTTTTCATACGCGTATAATTAGAAATGGGCCGCATCCTTTTGGTAAAGATGCGACCCATTTTTATTTTGAATTTTAGTTCGGTAGCGTTATTTGCTGCCTGTTTGTGCGTCAGTAAGCTGTTTCATTACCTGATCTAAACTAAAGCTACCGACTTTTTGACTTGGAGGATATTCCTTAAAGGTAGTTAGAAATTGACCTACATATTGTTGTGCCGGAACTAGCAAGAATGCGCGATCAATTCTCCAGTGGTCGTAGTCTCCAGAGACGTGATCAGCTTCCTCAAACGGATCCGTTCGCAAATTGAATAGCTTAGGGAAGCGCAACTCTACAAATGGTTCTGCCCAAACATCGAAACCATGAGCCCTTTGTTCTTGGAAAACAAGCTTCCACTGATTAAAGCGTAAGGCCACCAATTTGCCATCATCATTAAAATAGAAGAATTCGTTGCGAGGTGATTCTTTTTCTTTTCCAGACCAATAAGGCAACATGTTGTAACCATCTAAGTGGACTTTAAAAGTTTTATCA
>JAHEMP010000343.1 GCA_024643585.1 Crocinitomicaceae bacterium
TAATCCAAATTCAAAGGTTTTGAAAGTGATGGCTGATTTATACCGGGAAAAATTTAACGATGAACCGCAAATTAAAGCTTGTCACGCTGGTTTGGAATGCGGTATTTTAGGGAAACACTTGCCAGGAGTCGACATGATTTCATTTGGACCAAATATAAGAGGTGCTCACTCTCCAGATGAAAAAGTTCAAATTTCCTCCGTACAAAAATTCTGGGATTACTTGCTAGTTGCACTGACTCGACTTAATTAATGAATAAAGTTGATCTAGTTGGCTTAGCAAACATGCGCATGCCATATGGTAAATATGAAGGTAAGCTTCTAATAGAAATACCAGAAGCTTATTATGTATGGTATAGACAGAAAGGATTTCCAAAAGGTAAACTGGGTGATCAATTAGGGGTAATGCTTGAAATTAAAATAAATGGCTTGGAAGATTTGATTTATCCGCTTATCAAAAAATAGATTTTTATCAAAGCTGTAACACTATGAAAATTAAAACTTTAATTCTTGCCTTGTTTTTTCAAACAGCATTGTTTTCTCAGGAATTATCTGGCGATTGGTATGGGGATATAGAAATATCAGGAATGAAGCTAGGTTTTATTCTTCATATTACAAAAGCTGATGATGGATACAATTCTAAATTGGATATTCCCGAACAAAAAGCCATGGGAATTCCTATGTCTTCAACAGTTTATTTAGATGGAGTATTAAAGATTGTGAGCAAGGAACTGGGTGGCGAGTTTGAAGGAAAGTATAGTGAGAATATCTTTAATGGAACGTTTAGTCAGAATGGAGGGGTGTATCCATTCACTATGTCTAAAGAAATTCGATTGGTCAAGGAACAAATTCGTCCACAAGAACCGAAACCAAAGTTTCCTTATAAAATTGAAAACGTAACATTTAAAAACCCAATTGATACTATAGAACTTTCTGGAACTTTGACACTACCAAAGGGCAGAGGTCCCTTTCCTGCTGTCGTTTTGGTAAGTGGCAGTGGCCCTCAAGACAGAAACGAAGAAATTTTAGGTCATAAACCATTTTGGGTAATTGCAGATTATTTAACGAAAAATGGTATTGCGGTATTGCGATACGATGATAGAGGCGTCGGCTCTTCGACAGGAAATTTTAGTTCTGCGACCACAATGGATTTTGCGAGAGATGCGAGCAGTGCCGTTGATTATTTAAAAAAGTACAAAAAAGTCGATAAAAATAAAATTGGTATTATTGGACATAGTGAAGGTGGAACAATTGCTCCAATAGTAGCTTCTAACCCAAAAAACAATATTGGTTTTATTGTCATGTTAGCGGGGACGGCAATTCCTGGGTCTGAAATAATATTAAAACAACAAGAATTAATTTCTAGCGTCAATGGCGAAGAAGAAGAAGATATTGTAGAGAATAAAAATTTTAATATTGCGTTATTTCAATTTATCCAAGAAAATCAGGAATCACCTAGTTTTAATGCTGATTTAAGAATTTACATTGACAACTACTTTGTTGAGAATAAAACAAAACTTCCTGAAGGCATGCCTAAATCTAAAGTGATAGATTTTCTAATAAATACCTACACATCTCCTTGGATGAGTTTCTTTTTGTTTTACGATCCTCAATATGCTTTTCTCAGAACACAATGTCCTGTATTGGCTTTAAATGGTTCTAAAGATTTACAGGTCACACCCAAAGAAAACCTATCGTTATTCAAAAGTTTAGCTGAACTTTCAGGAAATCAAAATGTAACTACATTGGAGCTGCCTAATTTGAATCATTTGTTTCAAGAATGTGAAACAGGATCGCCAAGCGAATATGGCAAAATTGAGCAAACCTTTTCGCCAGAAGTCTTAGTGTTAATTAAGAATTGGATAGTCGAATTGTGATTATTTGTTTTTTATGTAGCATTGTTAACGCTATTCTAATGCACTGTTAAACAAGTGTATAGCATCCTGTTTTTGAAGTAAAACATTTTTTTAATCCTAAAAATGTAACCTCAAAATAAAGCTTTCGTACAAGACCCTTGTAGATTATATATAAAGAATATGCAAGCAACAAGTTTCAGTATGATTAACAATAGTGTAAAGACAGCGCAATTTAGAATTGCTCAACACAGATCGCAAGGGATTCATTCTCAATTAAGCATTTTTGATGTAGCCCATTTATTGGATCAGATTAAAAGAGCTGAAAGTTTTAGAGATACGAGCTCAAAGCCGTCAATATTTCAATCCATTGGATTTAATTAAAAAGTAAAATTTCATAGTTTTGTTAGGTAATAAGTAGAAGGGAGGCAATAGCCTCCCTTTTTATTTCAGATTACTCAAACTATTGCCTTATGAAATTACACCGGAGCCTATCAATCTTTCACCTTCATACCAAGCAGCGAATTGTCCGGGTGTAATT
>JAHEMP010000344.1 GCA_024643585.1 Crocinitomicaceae bacterium
TCCATTTCAAGAGAATATATTACATTTCTAATATTGATTGCAACATCATCCAAGTTGTTGAGTAGATCTCCCTCTTGAAAACGTACGATAGTGTATCCAATATTTTGTAATTTTTGTTGACGAATCAAATCGTACTCTCCTTTGTCGAAATGTGAAGACCCATCAACTTCAATTATAAGTTTGAGTTTGGGACAAAAGAAATCTACAATATAGAAGAGAATAGGTCTTTGTCTTAAAAATCTGTGACCAGTTTGATTTTTTGATAACAAGGATTTCCATAAATACCGTTCGGCTTTAGTGGCTGTTACAGAACGAAGCTCACGTGCATTTTGAATTAGTTTCTTATTGTAAAAATGGTTGTTTGATGGATTCATACCTATTAAGATACAAATTATTTTAATTTATTCTCCCTCCTTGAGGAGGGATCAAGGGAGGTGATATTCGGAATTGGTATAAAGCAATAATTGTTTTCAATGCAACTATTTTTCGGTATTTTTTTATTCAGATTTAGAGCTGAGGTTAAGTTTAAGGCTTATCACCTCTCTTTATCCCTCCTTGAGGAGGGATAACTTTAAATCTTATTCATATTAGAGAAGTGCCTACACAACAAACAAAATTCACAATAAAATCCCTATCTTTGCAAGCGTTAAAAGTCTAAAAAAATGTTTGAAAATCTTACGGATAAATTCGAAAAAGCCTTTAAAGTATTAAAAGGACAAGGTCAAATTTCTGAAATAAATGTAGCGGAAACCTTGAAAGAAGTTCGTCGTGCCTTATTGGATGCCGATGTTAGCTTTAAAACAGCCAAAGAATTTACAAATACAGTTAAAGAAAAAGCATTAGGACGTGACGTATTAAAAGCTGTATCGCCTGGTCAGTTGATGACAAAAATCTGCCACGAAGAATTGGTAGAATTGATGGGTGGCAACGAAGTAGAAATTAATCTAAAAGGTTCACCAGCCATCATATTGATGTCAGGTTTACAGGGTTCTGGTAAAACGACTTTTTCTGGAAAACTGGCAAACTATTTAAAATCGAAAAAAGGAAAAAATCCTTTGTTGGTAGCCTGTGATGTTTACCGTCCAGCGGCGATTGACCAATTGCACGTGCTTGGCGAGCAACTCGGTATCGAAGTCTATTCCAACAAAGAAGAGAAAAACCCTGTTGCTATTGCTCAAGCGGCTATTCAACACGCAAAAGCGAAAAACTTTAACGTAGTTATTGTCGATACGGCTGGTCGATTGGCGATAGACGAAAAAATGATGGCAGAAATTGCTGCGGTCAAATCTGCTATAAATCCAACAGAGACTTTATTCGTGGTTGATGCCATGACAGGTCAAGATGCCGTGAATACAGCAAATACCTTTAACGAAAAAATTAATTTCGACGGTGTTGTTTTAACGAAATTAGACGGGGATACAAGAGGTGGTGCTGCTTTGTCTATTAAAGCAGTGGTTAACAAACCGATTAAATTTGTTGGTACAGGCGAAAAGATGGATGCATTGGATGTATTCTATCCGAAACGAATGGCGGATCGTATTCTTGGAATGGGGGATGTCGTTTCTTTGGTGGAAAGAGCGCAAGAACAATTCAACGAGGAAGAGGCGAAAAAATTACAGCGCAAAATTCAAAAAGATACTTTCGATTACAATGACTTTCTATCTCAAATTCAGCAAGTTAAGAAAATGGGAAACATGAAAGACTTGATGGGGATGATTCCAGGAGTTGGAAAGGCCATGAAGGATGTCGAAATTGAAGACGATGCATTCAAATCTGTTGAAGCCATTATTTACTCCATGACTCCAGCTGAAAGAGCGAACCCAAATTTGATCAATGTCAACCGCAAAAATAGATTGGCGAAAGGTTCCGGAACGAACATTCAAGAAGTCAACAAGCTCATCAAACAATTCGAAGACACGAAAAAAATGATGAAGATGATGAGCAATCCCAAAAATATGATGGGAATGATGAAAAAAATGAAAGGTATGGGTGGCATGCCGGGCATGTAGAGTGGACCGCTTCGCTGATGGAGCATGGACCGATCCTGTGGATCTGCTAGAGCTTGGACTTTTGCTCGTACCTCGGGAACATTGATAATAGAGTTCTTTTTAGCCAAGTCTTTGACTTGAAAGTAAATCCAAAATCAACCTTCTTTATGATGCGGGGGCAATTCAACATCTGATTTTGCAACACGGTCGTACAAAACAATACTTCCAGTAACTCCAACATTCAAGCTGCTGTTACCCTTTAAGCGTATAACAAAATGGCATTTGTCCAAGACATGTTGGGGGAGACCATTGTTTTCTGATCCGAGTAAATAAATCGCTCGCTTAGGATGTTCAAATTCATGGAGCTCTTGTGCGTCGTTGGTAATTTCTACACCTATCAA
>JAHEMP010000083.1 GCA_024643585.1 Crocinitomicaceae bacterium
ATTAAACTACTTGTTGTTTGTGCCACTTTCTTTGGCCATTTTTTCTTTACGAATAATTTCTTTTTTCGCGCCTTCTCTATTCGCAGGGTTTTTAGCTTCTTCTTTTTCAAGCTCAGCCAATTTTTTGTCAGCTGCTTCCCCTTTGTAAATCTCTTCTTTTGAAACGCCATTTTCAGTAGTAACAATCGTCAGTATTTTTTCACCGTTTTCCTCGATCATTTTCACTTCTTTTCTGATTTCCTTTTTGTCTTCATTCGTCGCTTTTACTTCCTTTTTGACAACTTCGACTTCCTTCACCACTTTTTCCTCTTGGGCCATTGCGTTCAATCCAAGTATAGTTGCGAATAAAAATAATGTTAGCTTTTTCATAATCTTTCGGTTTGTAATTGAAACAAGTTTAAGATAATTCCTTTAATCCGACGAAATAATTTTAATTTTTTGGCAGAACCTCTTTGAGCGAATCGTTGATATTGTCAATGTAGTTTAACACTTTTTCTTTACCAAATGCGGATTCGCTAGAAGTGGTGAAAACAGGAGGTAAAGCATCCCAATATTTCAACATTTCTTTTTTGTATTTTGCTAGATTTTTTTGAAGAGCAGTGCTGGATAATTTATCTATTTTGGTGAAAACCATCGAAAATGGAATGCCTTTTTCTCCGCACCAATTCATGAATTCTACATCTATTTTTTGAGGTTCCAAACGACTGTCCAGTAAAACAAACAAATTCATGAGCTGTTCGCTTTTTGTCAAATAGTCAACGATGAATTTTTCCCAATTGGCTCGAGCAGATTTGGAAACTTTCGCATAACCATATCCAGGTAAATCGACCAAATACCACTCGTTGTTGATGATAAAATGGTTTATTAACTGAGTTTTACCTGGTTTTCCTGATGTTTTAGCCAGTTTTTTATTTCCGGTCAACATGTTAATCAAAGACGATTTACCAACGTTGGAGCGACCAATAAATGCATATTCTGCTTTTCCGTCGTTTGGACATTTTGTATAATCCGAGTTGGAAATGACGAAAGAAGCTTCTTTGATGACCATGTTATTTTTTCTGCAAAGTTACGAAACATGAACAATCAAGAGGAAGCTTTTCAATAATTCGACAATTCTAATGCAGAATCTCTTTCTTTTTCGAAGAAAAAATTGTAATATTTGTAACACTAAAAATCAGCCTTATGAAAGTTTCTCAATTTGTTTTTGCATCCGTTTTATTACTTGCTTCATGCGGACAAAATGATGCCAAAGTAGCCGCCGAAAACCAAGAAAATTCCCCGAAGGAAAAAGTAGTTGCAAACAAACAATTGACTTTTGAAATTGAAGGCATGGTTTGCGTGATGGGTTGTGGAGGAAGTATCAAGTCCAAATTGGCCGAAACAAATGCAGTTGAAGCTTGTGAATTTGATTTTGAAGAAGGACGAAAAAAAAATAAGGTAACCGTTTCTTTTGATAAAAATAAGACAACACCAGAGCAAATTATCAAAATTGTTACGGAGATGAACGACGGTCAATTTAAAGTTGGAGCCAGAGAATCAGGTGATATTTCTATCAACATTAAAACAACAATTCAAGACGTACCCGCTCCAGTTGAAGAAAACAAAACGAGAGGTCACATCTAAAGAGGAAATCTTATTTATCGGTTTAAATCCGAGACGAATTCATGAAATTACACCATCGAATACTTGGCAAGGGAGAACCCCTTCTCATTTTACACGGACTTTTTGGGTACTCAGACAATTGGCAAACCCACGCTAAAAAATTGGCAGAATATTATCAAGTTATTCTTGTAGATCAAAGAAATCATGGACATTCGCCGTGGAACGAAGAGTTTACCTACGACCTTTTGGTAGACGATTTAAAGGAGTTGGTGAATGATTTACAACTTGAAAATATAATTTTGCTGGGTCACTCTATGGGAGGAAAGACATCTATGCGTTATGCCCAGCGCTATCCAGAAGATTTAGAAAAATTAATTGTTGTTGATATTGGCGTTAAAACCTATCCAGCTCATCACAATGAAATCATAAAAGGACTTTTAGCTGTTGATACAAAAGACTTGTCGAGTCGAACCATTGCAGAGGAGCAAATGGCACCTTTCATTCCGTCATATGGAATTCGTCAGTTTTTGTTAAAGAACTTGTATTGGAAAGAAAAAGGCAGGCTGGATTGGCGAATGAATATTCCCGTTCTGGAGCGTGAAATGGAAAATATTTTAAGCGGAATGCCGGATATAGAAGTATTTACACCCACATTGTTTATTCGTGGTTTGGCATCGGACTACGTTTTAGATGAAGACATCAATGAACTCGAAAATCGTTTTCCAGACATGCAATTAGTGAGTATAGAAAATGCAGGACATTGGGTACATGCCGAGGCTCCAGAAGAATTTATAGAGGCCGTTTTGTCTTTTTGTTTGCGCTAACTAAAAATTATAAAATAAGGACACTTTTCCACCAAACGAAGTGAAAGTTGTATTTGGGGTTTGCCCTTTAATAGCGCCTATTTTTTGAGAAATAATAAAGTTTTTGTAAAATTCAAATTCCAAAGAAATAGCTTTTTTATTCTCTAGCATAAAATTAAACCCTTGCCCTAAATGCAATCCCAAAGAGTTAATAACGTTCTGATTTTTCTCAATTGGTAAATCAAAATAGTTATAATTTGGCGGCAGTCCCGTTGGATCGTTTAATCGATATTCAGAATCAAAGGATAATGAATTGAATTGAAGCTCAATAGGGATATAAAGTGCCACATTTTTTTTGTAACGATCGTATTGATTAACATAACGAAAACCAACCCCAAAGTAGGATTTTGATTCAGAAATAACACCAAGATCAGCTACCATACCTATAAAATGCTGACGAGTGAAATATTTTCCAAAACCTAGCCGGAAGGATAACGGCGCATCTAAGTAGGTGTTTTCAACTGTTGAGAAAAAATTTTCGTCAGAAATCAATTCTTGATGAAGTCGTATGATAGTGCTGCTAAAACCGATACTGAATTCGTATTCCAATTCTTTTCTTGGTCTAATTTGAATGGTATCGCCGTAGTTACCTTTTACAAGGTATCTTTTATCTTCTACAAAATATTTGTACTCCTTACGAGTGATAGAATACTTTTTGCCGTCCAAATCTCGGAAAGTTAAATCTCCATCTTTCTCTTCAAAGATCAATATTTCCCCTTTTAAAATTCTTCCATCCTTCATGTATACGACATCGCAGATAAGCACATTACTCGGATCTGTTTGCCCCAATGACGGCAGATGAAAAGCAAATAGTAGGATGAATAACCAAAAAAATTTTTTCATAGAGAGTTTGAAGTTTCTCATTTTTTCTCAAATTTAATGAACGAAAATAAATATAAAACCTCATGATATTTGAATTTCGGATAGTAAAGATTTCGTAAAGACAATATTTCGGCAGGCAATTTGTTATATTATAATTATGAAGAACATACTCCTTTTCCTTTTCTTGAGCTTTTCCAGTGTACTATTTTGTCAAACAGAATTTAGCACGCGTTCCTATGATTTTGGTGAACTTGAAGAGTATTCTGATCGTTTTGTGGACATTAAAATCACGAATAAAGGTCTGAAAAAAGAATACATTCTAAGTGTTAAGAAACCGACGGAAGTTGTCTACATTGTTAGTGGACAATTTATGGATAAGGACAGTAGCCTTACCGTTCGACTTCAGGTTAACCCTAAAAAAAAAGGCCGTTTTAATTATTCCGTAGATATTTTTACAAGCGACAAAAACGAAGCGACAAAGATAGTGCTGAAAGGTAATTTATTGAATTCACCTCGGGACAATATGGGTGCTTTTCAAAGTTGTCCAACATTTGGAGAACGAGCTTCTGGAAATTCATTGGATTTTGAATTAACGGTTGTTACCCTAGACAAAGAAACCAGAGAGCCGCTAAGCAAATCTCAAGTCACTTTGTTGCAAAACGGCCGACCAATTGGCGCTTACAAAACCAATAAAGCTGGAAAATTTGAAGAAAAAATCCCATTGGGATATACCTATTTCTATGGCAAACACGAAGGATATTACCCTGTTGAGTATGGGACTTACGTTAATTTTAAACGAAATTACATTGTTTTAGAATTAGAGAGAGACAAGCGAATTAATGAACCAATTCTCCCGCCGGACCCTCCGGTTATTGTGGCTGAAGTTCCAAAAGAAATAAACCAGGAAGAGCCTAAAGAAATTGTAATTGAGATTGAAAAAGAATTGGAGAAAGAGGTTGTATTGCCCAAAGAGGCGCCTGTTGCATTAGCAGCGTTGGATCCGAATGATTTTTCTGATGACAAGTTTAAACCGGTTAATATTGTCTTTGTATTGGATGTTTCTTCCTCTATGAATCAAGGCGACAAAATAGAATTGATGAAATTTGCATTGTACGAAATGGTGAACATGTTGCGACCGCAAGATAGATTATCCTTGGTGACATATTCGTCTCAGGCAAGAGTTTTGTTAAATGCGGCCAAAGGAAATGAAAAAGCCGAGGCCAATGCTAAAGTGGAACAACTGAAAGCTTCTGGAATGACGGCAGGGGGTTCAGGGATAAAATTAGGGTATAAACAAAACCTAAAGAGTTATCTTGACGGTGGGGTAAATCAGGTAATTGTTATAACTGACGGGGCTTTTAATCGCAATTCAGACGATTATTTGAAATACGTCCGAAAATACAAGAAGAAAGGGGTTAACCTGTCAATTGTCGGGATAAAAAACAATGAAAAAGACGAAGTGAAAATGGCAGATGCAGCAGAGAAAGGAGGCGGTCACTATATCCCAATTCAGAAACTAGCAGATGCACAAAACAATTTGAAGCAAGAAATTCGAGTTTTGAGTTACAAATATTAAAACAAAAAAGTCAGACACATGTCTGACTTTTTTTGGTTCTATTTTTTTATTTTGATTGAAAAGTTCGGGTGTATTCGTCACCGTTTTCTTGGTAAGAAACCTTCATTTGAGATTTTCGTAATTCAAGGATTTTGTATGAATTGGAGGTGGTTTCTCCCGTTTTCGTTAGGATTACATTCTTCTTGTCAGCGCTAAATTTCCAATCGCCTGTTTCAGATGCAGTCAAGGGTCCCCAAACCGTTTGAACGGTTACCGTTTGATTGTAAGATCCACTTTTGGCAAACGAAAAGAATTGATTGTATCCCTCGATGTTTTGATTTTCTCCATTCTTTGTCAAATTTGTTAACGTCCAATCGCGAGAAATTCTATTTTTAACGGATAACAAGGAAATTTTTGGCCCATCTTCGTATTTTTTACAAGATGAGAATGTACCACCAATAAATACGATGGCGCATAGAAGTAGGAGGATTCGGAAATTTTTCATTTTAAATTAAGTGTTTTTCTCTTCAAACGAAAATTGAAAGAAAATGTTACTTACTTTTCGTTAAGATATTCTTTGACACTTTCCTCGGCATACACTTTTTCTTGATCCAAAGTGTTCCACAACGTCTGAATGAAATCTTTTTTATCTTGCACGGCCCCAAAAGGAATGTTCAATTGTAAATCTTTAATAAAATCAAAATGCAAGGTTTCTTGATGGATGTATATCTTTCGTAACCCTAGGAAGTAGACAGCTTTAATTTCTCTATCCGAGAGAATCAGTGCTTTTTTCGTGAAGCCAATTCTCCAGCCTTTTTTATACCAAGCAAATACAGTGAAAATAAGTGTGTCGAAAACGGCGATGCCATAAGCCAAAGCAATTTGCCATCCTGAAGGACAAGTTTTATACAAGCCAAAGGAAATGCAGAGTAATGCCAGCGCCTCAAGAAAGTTATAAAGTAAAACTCTTTTCTTTCGTTCTAGGCTCACCTCTTGATTCCAAATGTATTTATCTGTTAGTCCGATTAACTGCATTCCAGTCCATCTTTTCACACTCCTGCGAGCAATTATTAAAAAGACTAAACTAGCCGCGGACCAAAAAATAACATTTTGAAACGGCAATTGACTTCCAGTTGTTTTCAATGTTTCGATGGGTAAATCCCTACCAACAAAAATGCAAATGCCCATTATAGGAATTGTGACCAAGAGCAAAAGAATATTTGTAATCTTATTCATTCGGAATGAGTTTCAATTTGCGTTTCAACTCTTCAATTTTCTTGTTGTTCAATTCAATCTTTTTCTCAACCTCCTTTTTCATTTCTTCTGCTCCTTTTGAGCGACCAAAGAATCCTAAGTTGTTTTCGTATTGAATGTTTTCAGCTTTAATATTTTGAATTATGCGTTGAAGATCAGATTTTTCCTTATCCATCAGTCGACCAGCATTGGGACTGGCTTTGAAAGTATCCATTTTAGCTTGGAACATTACTTTTTCTTTTTCAATACCCTCAAGTTTTAATTTAGAGTAGTGCCCGTCCATAGCTGTTTTGAATGCATTGTAGATTTGGTCTTTCTGTTTCATTGGTACGTGACCAATTTTATTGAAATCTGCTGCAAAAGCTTTCAAATCTGCTATTCCTTGTTTTTTATCTTCACCTATCTCGTAGGCTTGAATTTTTTCAATGATGTCTTGTTTTGCAAGCAAATTAGTTTCGTTCTCTTTGTCTTTTTCGTCAAAGTGTTTTTTTCTTGCGTTGAAGAAAACATCACAAGCGCCACGAAATTCTCTCCAAAGTTTTTGCTCCGATTTCTGGCCTGTATGACCTATTTTTTTCCAGTCATTCTGAAGTCGAATCAATTGATCAGCAGTTGTTTTCCAATCCTCAGATTTGTTAATTGATTTGGCTTTTTCGATAAGTTTATGTTTCGCCTCAACAAAATGTTTGCTTTCTTCTCTTAAGGAATCAAAGAATACTTTTTTGGCATCGAAGAAAGTGTCACAGATGGCTCTGAATTCTTTCCAAACTTCTTCATTTTCCTTTTTTGGACCAAATCCAACCAGTTTCCATTCATCCTGAATAGCAATAACTTCAGTTGTTTTCGCTTCCCAGTCTTTGATTGTTGTTAATTCCTCGAGCCCAGTTATCGTTTCTGTTACCTTTAAAATAAGTGCTTTTTTCGTATCGATATTTGAAGAAAGTTTTTGACGACGTTCATCGTAAAAGGCATTTATTTTAGTGTAAATTTCCTTGACATTTTCCCAATAAGCGGATTTAATTTTTTCCCATTCTCCTTCGGCTACAGGTCCAACTTCGTCCCATTCGTTTTGAAGTGTTTTCAATTGAGACTCTGTTTCTTTTATGGAAGATAGGTTTTTTAATTCTTGAATCTTGGTAATAATTTCCAGTTTCAGCTGCTCATTGCGGTGTAAATCGTGTTCTTTTAGCTCACGATAAATTTTCATATTGTAGAAGAAACTTTCTAGAAGTTTTGAGTATTCCGCTTGTATGTCGTCACGTTTTTCACGAGGAATGTCACCAGTATCTTTCCAAGCGTCGTGAATTTCTTTAAAGTTTCCAAATGCTGCGCCTATGTTTTCTTCATTCTGAATGATGTCTTTCAGCTTAGCAATCAAAGCCTTTTTGGTTTTCAGGTTGGTTTCCTGTAACTCTTTTTTCAAATCTATCGCATCTTTGCGTTTCATTTGAAAAACACGATATATCTCATGAAATTCTTCACGGATTGGATCGAGTTCTTTATTGTCTGTAACCTCTTCACCAGCTTCTAAAAGAGCAACTTGACGAAGACGTTCCTCTTCAATTAAAAAGTCCTCAAACTTTGTTTTTAATTCACCAACCTCACGACTTACTTTTAAGTACTCTGTGGTGTCGGTTAACTTTTTTAGCTCTTCTAAAAATTCAATTTTGTTCATCTTTCAGTCTGATTACGCAATAACTTCACGCATGGTGAAGCTCGATAGTGCTACAAATTCTTCAATTCTATTTTCAACATCGACATTCGAAATTTCAGTCAATTTTTCTGTTCCGAATTTTTCACAACAGAAAGAAGCCAATGCTGAACCAGCAATAACGGCTCTTTTCATGTTTTCAAAACTGATGTCATTTGTGCTTGCCAAATAGCCCATAAATCCGCCAGCAAATGTATCACCTGCTCCGGTTGGATCGAATACTTCTTCCAAAGGTAAAGCAGGAGAGTAAAATATATTAGTTCCGTGGAACAACAAAGCTCCGTGTTCGCCTTTTTTGATTATCAAATATTTACAACCCATGTCGCGAATCACCTTCGCAGCCCTAACTAGGCTGTATTCTCCAGACAATTGGCGCGCCTCTTCGTCGTTTACTATCAATAAATCAACCTTAGCAATGGTTTTTTTCAAATCTTCCATAGCAATGTCCATCCAAAAATTCATCGTGTCCATGGCGATAAGTTTCGGTCTATTTTTTAACCTGTCGATAACGAGACCTTGCACTTGTGGGCTCAAATTCCCAAGCATTAAGAAGTCGGTATCTTGGTAACTTGCAGGAATAATCGGATCAAAATTTTCCAAAACATTCAACTCCGTAACGAGTGTATCTCGGGAGTTCATGTCATTGTGATATTTTCCTGACCAGAAGAAAGTTTTTTCACCTTTTTTGATTTGCAAACCCTCTAAATCAACACCCTTTTCGCTCAACTTCCCAAGCATTTCGTTCGGAAAATCCTCACCTACAACGGCCACGATTCTTTGGTTTTTCTCGTAAAAAGAAGCTGATAATGCAATGTATGTACCTGCACCACCAATTATTTTATCTGTTTTCCCAAAAGGCG
>JAHEMP010000345.1 GCA_024643585.1 Crocinitomicaceae bacterium
AGGAAAATTACACACGCCAAGTGAATCATGCTTTTGGTTCAGTTGTTGAAACGAAGAAACCTTCAAATCCGAGTTTGATTCACGTGGCAAAGGAATTTTTGATTGAATTGGGTGTTAATATTGAGAATGAATCTGACTTTACAAAGACGATTAGTGGTCAATCGCGTTTTCAAGATTTTCAGCCTTTCGCCATGTGTTACGGTGGACATCAATTTGGCAATTGGGCAGGCCAACTAGGGGATGGAAGAGCAATAATTATTGCTGAAGCAGATATTGAAGGACAAAATTGGAGTTTTCAATTGAAAGGAGCTGGACCAACTCCTTATTCGAGAAGCGCTGATGGATTAGCGGTATTACGATCGTCTATTCGTGAATATTTGTGCAGCGAAGCCATGCATCACCTAGGTATACCTACAACTCGCGCCCTTTCTTTGGCGTTAACGGGTGATTTGGTTATGCGCGACATCCTTTACAATGGAAACCCAGCCAATGAAAAAGGAGCTATCGTATGTCGCGTTTCTCAAAGTTTTATTCGATTTGGCAATTTTGAAATTTTTACCTCTAGAAATGAGTTGAAAGAACTCAAATTACTAATTGATTTCACATTAAAAAACCATTATCAAGAATTAGGTCAACCTAACAAACAAACGTATATTAAATTCTTTGCAGAAGTCGCAAAAAGGACGAGAGAATTGATTGTTCATTGGCAACGTGTGGGCTTCGTTCATGGTGTTATGAATACGGATAATATGTCCATCCTAGGTTTAACAATTGATTACGGTCCATATGGCTGGTTGGAAGATTATAATCCCGATTGGACACCGAACACAACTGATTCAAGTCATCGCAGATATAGATTTGGAAATCAGCCTAATGTGGCGCTATGGAATTTAACTCAATTGGCGAATTCGCTTTATCCATTAGTCGAGGAAGTCGAGCCTTTTAATGCGATTTTAAATGACTTTAAAAATGAATTTGAACACGACTACCAGCTAATGTTGGCCAACAAAATTGGTGTTCAATCCATTTCAAGAGAGGTGATTTCTCTAAATTCAGAATTGCTCGATTTAATGCGTAAAAGTGAAATCGACATGACACTATTTTATCGAAAATTGTCAAAAATTGAAATCGAAAAGCCGCAGGATTTTATGACCGAAATAAAGTCGTCTAGTTATTTGTCTGGAGTACATTTTGATGACCTAGAAATCCAATGGAAATCATGGCTAGACAAGTATGCTGAATTATTAAAAAAGGAGGGTTGGTCTAATGAATTAAGAATTTCATCTATGAACAAGACAAATCCAAAATATGTATTAAGAAATTGGATGTCGCAAATGGCAATCGATGAGGCGGAAAAAGGTAATTATCAATTAATTGACGAATTGTACAATCTTCTATTAAAACCCTACGATGAACAACCAGAAATGCAAAAATGGTTTGCTAAACGACCGGATTGGGCCAAAGAAAAAATAGGTTGTTCAATGTTATCATGCAGTTCATGAAACGAAGGAACAAAAATTATAAGTAAGGATGAAAATAGTAGTATTTGCCGGAAGCAATAGTGAAAAGTCAATTAATTTAAAATTAGCGACCTACGCCTCAAGTTTTTTTAAGGACGATAGCATTAAAATTCTTAGAATTTCAGATTATGAAACTCCACTTTATAGTCCGGAAAGAGAAAAACAAAATGGAATTCCAGAATTAATTGAACAGTTTGCTTCTGAAATTTCGCAAAGCGATTTAATCATCCTTTCTTTAGCTGAACACAATGGTTCCTATTCTGCTGCCTTCAAAAATCTGTACGATTGGATTTCTCGTATTCCAAATAGAAAAGTCTGGGATGGAAAACCAATGCTTTTATTGTCGACATCGCCAGGTGGTAGAGGTGGAGCAGGGGTAATGAAAGCTGCTCTCGAACGATTCCCAAGGGATGGCGCTCAAGTTGCTGCCCATTTTTCGCTTCCGTCTTTTAATGACAACTTTGATAGTGAACAGAACAGGTTAACAAATGATTCTTTGATTATTGAATTACGAGAAGTAATTAGCAAAGTAATGCTATTTGTTAAAACTTTGAATCGATAAAATAAGATTTTAAGTTTGACGTTTTTTTTCAAATTCAAAACTTGTTTATGATAAAAAAATGTTTGCTTTTTTTCTTGGTTGTGAATACGAATTCACACGCTCAGCAATTTGCTAATAAAATACGGCCAATTGAGTTTTCAATGCAGTTTTACAGCTGTAACTTTTTATACAAAGGAGATCCTTATGTAGATATTAAAGCTGAATTCCCAAATTCTGGAATTCTATCTGGAAATGTTGATATTTCTGAGCGAAGCGGACTTACTCAAGGATTTACTACATCGACACTA
>JAHEMP010000084.1 GCA_024643585.1 Crocinitomicaceae bacterium
ATATACCTTTGAATACGATGGAAGTTCACCAACAGTAGAAAAAGGATCGATTACAGTAAATGGTACTAGCTTGACCGTTGTTGATTCAAAGGAAAACCAATTCTCGGTTTGCATTATTCCTTATACGTACGAGCACACCAACTTTCATCAATTAAAAGTAGGCGACAAAATCAATTTGGAGTTTGATATTATTGGGAAATATGTGGCGAAACTTATGAGTGGAAAGTTGTCTTGAGTGAAAAGTGGAAAGTAAAAGAGCCGAAAACACTCTACATTTTCAAACTTTATTCTCTGTACTTTTCTCTTACCACTTTTTGTATTTCTTCGCCAATTTCTTTTTTAATCTTTTAAGCACGGTTTCTTTGGAGCTGATATTTCCGCAACGAACGAGTGCGGTTTTTACCATCACATCGTTTCGGTAGATGAAAAATTCAAAAGTGACAGACGTTACCTCCTCGCGATAAAGTGAAAATAGCGTCCCGTAATCCAAGGCAACAGCCAAACTATCGTTTTTATTGGTTTTTTTAAATCGACTATCGTATCCTCGCACCGAAACCAGCATGTATGTGTCGATGCCTTTTTCTTTAACCGCCGCTCTAAGTTCTGGAGTCACCAAAAGAGACGGATCGGCGCCTTGTTTCAACACATTGATGGAAGGCACAGCTTTAACATTCAATTCTGCGAAGAATTCTGTCAAGGCTATTTCAAGCATAAACCGTTCGTCTTCTTTGTCCATTTGACCAACGATTAACGCGTTCGTCAAATTCAATTTTTGTTTTTTCTGCCCAAAAGAAAAAGAACTCAGAATTAAGGCGAAGATTAGAATTAGGTTTTTCATATTAAAAAATTTCTTTTGCTATGGACTTTACTTGTGACGAATTGGACATGGTGTAATAATGTATACAAGGCACGCCATATTCTTTTAATTCTTTTGATTGTTGAATTCCCCATTCAATTCCGACTTGTTCAACCGATTTGTTGTCTTTGCATTTCATCAATTCTTTGGACAAAGCTTCCGGCAAATCGATATGAAAAAACTTGGGTAAAAACGAAATGTGATTCAAGGATTTAATGGGTTTCAGTCCAGGAATAATAGGAACATTAATGTCCATTGCTCGACATGCATCCACGAAATCATAAAATTTTTGGTTGTCGAAAAACATTTGTGTTGTGATGTATTCCGCTCCCGCTTCCACTTTGGCTTTCAAATAGTGTAAATCTGTCGAAAGATTCATGGCTTCGAAATGTTTTTCAGGATAACCAGCTGCTCCTATGCAGAAGTTTGTCGGTTCCAAATCTACATCGTCCAACATATAATGGCCTTCGTTCATGTCTGTAATCTGGCGAATCAATTCAACCGCATATTGATGTCCATTTGGATCGGGACGAAAAACGCTTTCCGTTTTTATAGAATCTCCTCGCAACGCCAAGACGTTGTCGATTCCTAAGAATTGTAAATCGATTAAAGCGTTTTCTGTTTCCTCTTTGGAAAATCCGCCACAAATAAGATGAGGTACAGCATCTACGTCGTACTTGTTCATAATCGCCGCACAAATACCAACCGTTCCCGGGCGTTTACGAATGGCTATTTTTTCCAAAAGTCCGTTTTCACGCTCTTTGTAAATATACTCTTCACGGTGATACGTTACATTCACAAATTTCGGTTTGAATTCCATCATCGGATCGATTCCGTCGAAAATGGATTGAATACTTTTCCCCTTCAACGGTGGAAGAATTTCAAACGAGAACAGCGTTTCCTTCGCTTCTTTTATGTGTTGTGTAACTTTCATGGATTATTTAAGTGGTTAAAGATACAGGAATTTAGAGGTCAACAAATTTCATTTTCGGTTTGTCCACCAAAATTCTGTTAATATCATGTCTTTTTCCGTTGTTATTTTCAAGTTTTCTTCGTTTCCATTGAACAAATGAACAGCAAAACCGGCTGCTTCAAATACCGATGCATCGTCTGTAAAATTAGAGTTGAAATCAAGCTCGTAGGCTTTACGTATTTCTTGTCGTCGAAAACATTGGGGTGTCTGCACACGTTTGTACTCGGCGCGATTCACCGATTTGTTTTTCTCTCCATCAGACCATCGCAAAGAGTCAATAGAATCTATAACTGGAATGGCGCCCAAATGATTTTGTAGTGATTCTAAACCACGTTTCAAGGTCTCGGCCGACACAAGTGGTCTTACGCCATCGTGAATCATAATCTGATTACCAGAACATGTTTCCAATGCATTTTTCACAGAATGAAAACGTTCCAAGCCACCGTTTACGACACTATGTTTTACAGAGAAATTATATTTCTCACAGAGCTGTTGCCATTCGTTTTTCCAATCGTTTGGGAGTGTAATGATTATTTGTGCCTTTGGGTCAAAATCATGAAATACATTTATTGTTCTCATTAAAACAGGCATACCGGCGAGCAAAAGGAATTGTTTGGGGTAATTTCCTCCCATTCTTTTTCCAATGCCTCCAGCGGTAATAATAATACTTAATTCACTCATGCGTACAAATAAAAAAAGGTCATTAGCCAACGACCAATAACCTTCAATTTCTTTTCTACTGGATTATATTAATTTCCCGTCGTCTTTTGCTTTTTGGGTCATTTTCCTTTGCAGGTTTAACCAATAAAACAAACCAACAAACCCAAGTACAATACAAGCATAATTGAAAATATTACCTACCATTTCTAAAGGAAGAAAAGCATAGTTTGTCATCAAGTCACCGATTGCGTAAAAAATAGTTGAAGAATTCATCTGTTCAAAATTTAGTGGTACAAAGAAAATAAAAATAATTCAAAGAAATGGTGCAAAGCCCTAAATATCTTGCAATAATGCATCAGAATGGTAACTTTGACTACTTCATTTTCAATTTATGGTAAATTATAACCCCAAAAGTTGGTTAAAGCTGATTTTCGCCCTTCACAAAAGCGACACCATACGGATGTTGTGGAAAGAGCTAATTTACATTGGTCTTTTTACTTTGTTGATTGACTTTTTGGTCATGCATTTTTTTCCAAATGAAACTGTACTCGAAAAGTTAATTGCCGTTTATTCGCTTATTGGTTTTGTCATCTCATTGCTTCTCGTTTTCCGAACAAATACCGCTTACGACAGATGGTGGGAAGGTCGAAAAAAGTGGGGCGAAATGGTCAATGATTCAAGAAATTTAGCTTCAAAACTTTCGGTCTATATAACGGAGCAGGACGACCAAGATTTTTTCAAGCGAATGATCCCAAATTTCGTCTTTGCCTGTAAGGAACATTTGCGAAAAGGCGTTGATCTTGAAACATTGAAACTCACTGAAAAAGAATTTGAATCCCTGCGAAGTAAAAACCACATTCCTTTGGCCTTTTCAAACTTAATGTTCGAGAAATTTGTGGAACTGCGTGAAAAAGGAATTGTGAGTAGCGAAGACATCTTCATTTTGGACAAAAACCTGAATGCATTAATCGACAGTATTGGCGCATGTGAAAGAATTAAAAACACCCCTATTCCGTATTCTTATTCATTGTTTATCAAGAAATTCATTTTCATATACGTAACAACGCTTCCCCTCGCTTTCGTCACGACTTTTGGCTACTGGTCGGCACTCATCGCAACCTTTGTGTTTTATGTATTGGTTAGTATGGAAGTTTTAGCCGAGGAAATCGAAGATCCTTTTGGGACTGATGACAACGATTTACCTACGGATCAAATTTGCGAACGAATTGAAGCAAATGTTGTAGAAGTTTTTGAAAGAAAATAACTTTTTAAGGATTGCAAAAATCACAATATTGAGCAGATTCAAATGTTGACCTAGGATTTCGAATCGATTCTGAAAAGCCACATTTTTGACAAGCATGGATAAATGTTTTTATCGATTGTGTCGGCAAACCGCACATCTCGCAGGGCAGCCCTTTCACCACATCCGTCAATCCATAACCCGGAGAATGGCATTTTTGACAAGAAGATAATGCCCTTTCAATCATGGCATCGGTCGCTTGAGCGATTACCTCTCTTCTTTTCGGGTTGAACATCGCTCGCATGTCGGTTTCAACGTACACCTTTTTGTTTCTTTCTAAGATTCTTTGAAAGTTAGCCGCTAAATCGTCCCAATGTAGTATTCCTTTAACAATTTCATCACTTGCATTTTTGTCACTTCTTAAAATCACCGCGTGATCTGGAAAACCAATTTTTTCGACAAATGATGTAAGCTCTGAAATAGTAGAACAAAATTGACCGTCCAAGTTGGTGTCCGAACTTAATTTCTTGCCGATTATTTCAAGGTCATTCTTTCGGTCTTTTAACATGACCAACTCTTCATTACAAGAAGAAAACACAAAGGCCGGATGCGGCCCAAAAGAACCTTCGCTTGATATTGCAATATCCGCACCTGTAAGATCCATTGCCATTTCACATTTCAGTCGTGCTGTTGAAATTGCATCAGCTACTCTGTTGACTTCTCCTGTAAACGTTCCCAGAAGATCCGTGTCGAGTTTGCTGGTAACAAAAGGTAGCCCATTTAATTTTTGGGCTACCTTCGGACCAATAATCTTTTCCTTTTCATGCTTTGTTGCAATAACAATTTTTCTACCTGAAAAAAGATTCATTTCAATCGGATGTGACTAATTAATGTTCTCCCACGTTAGACCTCCTTGGTATCGCTTAGAGACTTTTCCATCCTCGTTCATTGCTAGCAAATTAATCCAATTGTTATCCACCAAATCCTTTATAGAGTTGTGTTTGGCAAGAATCGTATTTATCGCCTCCACCGGAGCTTCAATTATAACATTTAAACGCACGGGGTCGTGTCTGTACATTTCGCCGTCATGAATGGCTTGCCATGGAAGACCAACTCTTAGGTCGCCTGTAAACCCTTCAAGAACACCTAATCCAGAAGTAACATTGTGAAGGGTTTTATTTCCAGAACCATAAACCTTGTTGTCCACAGTCGAAGCGTAGTATTGGAGACTTATCCAACTCGTCACAACCATTGGGGCAGTCATAATTTGCTCGAGTACCGAAAACCCATTGTCGTTTTTCCAATTGTAAGAATGTAGGAAACTGCGCCCTTTGAAGTCAATGTTTTTTGTTCGACCTCGAGGAGCAACTATAAAAGATGAGCATCCTGCTAAGCCCCACTCCGGTCTTGTTTGCGACCAGTCCTTACTTCTTGAAAGTATTGATTTTGTCGAATCAAGCTTCTTTTTAAAATCTAATTTTAACACTCTTTCCCCGCGAGCATTTGAACTTGCCTTTCGAAGCGAGTTTTTGAGTTCCTTGAGCTCTTCCTTTCTTTCTTCAGGAACAACACTTTCGTTAAAAATTGTCATTTCATCTGTCGTCGTGTCGTGCAAACAAGATAAGAACAAGGTATTAACTGGTATGAAAATGTTCTCTTTTTGAAGACCTTCTCTCACTTCTCGACTATTCAATACTTCCGCCGCAACTTTCGCATTTGCTTCTCCAGTATGTCCGCCGCAAGCGCCGCAATCGTATCCAGTTGCATGTGGGTTGTTCACCATCGTAGATCCATGTCCAACGATTAAAACCAATCTGCTAAAGTCATCGGTTAAAGACATCGCTGTCAAGGCATTTTTTGCCATTTGTATTTGACTTTGAAGTGGTATCCCTGTTGAATTTGATTCATTGTATTTCACAGTAAGATTCGCCGTAGTTGATTTGGTGAATTTTGACTTCACCCCAGCTTGATTTGGATGTGGTACAGGTCGTGTGAAACCAAAGCTATCTGTGAATAGTTTTGGTAAAAACGACAATCCCATTGGACTAACGTATCCGAAGCAGGTTATTGCACCCGATTTGAATGACTTCCAGGTCTGTTGAAATTGTCTGTACAATAATCGGTTTTTTAATACCGCTTGGTTGGCGTCCTTGTCGGACATTTCTTCCACTATGGTGTGTCCAACTTTTAAAAGAACTGGGCATTGCGCTTCTCCGACTTCATTTCCTAAAGGCACATATTGAATTGGAAACCCGAAGAATCCTGCAAATCCTAACGTTTCGATTTCATTGTCCACCATTTCTAAATTTCTTCTGTACACCTCTGAGCGAACATCTATGCAGAAAATGGCTTGTGCTTTGGATTCCTTTTTGCCCTCGAGCGTTGAAAGGTCTTTTGAGTTGAAAGCGTTGACAATTTCGCTTTGCTCTGCTAAATCGAATGCCTCTTGCAGGATAAGGTTTGCCTTTAAAGCATTGTTTTCAGGTCTATTTTGACTGTACTGAGTTAATTTCGCAATTGCCAAATCCCATTCTGATGCTAGTTTATCATGTTGTACACAACTGTAAATACATGCTTCCCAGCAAAGTAAAACCGCTAGAAACTCAATTACCTTTCCGTCCTTTTTGCCGTAGAGTTCATTGTCCCAATCTATTTGAGCGGCAAAAGCCGACCATCCACTCGTGCGAAGCAAAAGAGCGTGTAAAAAAACTTCTTCTCCGTCTTTCGGTATGCGAAGTATGTCAAGCGCTACTCTTGAAGCATCAACAGGGTTGTCGGGGAAGGTCTTTACGATTTTTCTGAAATTCTTCAACCCCATTATTTCGGGAGTTCTATCGATTAAGGCTTCCTCTTTCCATTCTTTGTAAAGACATTCATCTTGAATTGTCGGTGATAATATCGCCTGACCTTTGTCAAAGAAGGTGGCTGCAAACGCAGAGACCCGAGAGAGAATCAACCGATTCCAGTCTTTATTGGTTAGGGCTCCTGCAACGTCTGCTACATTTTGGATTCTTTCCAGATTCTCATCCGTGGACCCACTTCTGTCCAAGGAATTCATAAAATCCGTTGGATTCATTTCAATTTGTTTTCTCACCAGGATTTCTGCAATATGATTTAGCGTCAATTTCCCTTCTTCTATTTTCTTAAGATAGAATGAAGTCGGCATCGTCATATTCACACCTCCCATTAGATTCAACTCATGTGCGACATTGTCAAATTTTCTTTCGCTTAATCCAAGATATGGATTAACGGCAACGAAACTTTCCAAAGGCCAAACGGGCGCTATTTTCTTGCTTGATTTTCTAAGCGTGTTAACAAAGGGCTCCGATTTAGCTGCCTCCTTGTTTAATGGAACTGTAAGATTTGTATCTAGCATATTCTTATTATTAATGTGCGTTTCTTTGCTTATTACTTATTAAAATTTCTGCTTTCCACAATTGGATTGTGCATTTTATTCAATTGATGAATGTGCAATGCGTTCACCATTTTATCAAACATTGCATTAACATAAAAGCCATTTTTCAAATGAATGAACCATACGCGGTATACATTTTTGTAAGGTATGACTGGCGCAATAATTTGGAAGAAGGTGACAAAACCAAAGATTAGTAATATTGATATTATCAAGACAACCTTTACAAAACTCGGTTTTATTAATTCCGGTAACTGTTGAACAAGAACATAATGCATGCTTGACTCTAAGGTGAAAAATGTAATGGTCACCGTAACAGCTATGATGAGTGTTCGAAACATCAGCATAATGCCGCCATTTGAGTCAATAGCTGTTGTGAACAATGAGGAAAGGCCCATGACGATAATAGCGCCTATGGCAACAAGAGCAAATTCATCCGAAATATTTACACCCCATATCCAAGCAAAAAAGAGATAAATTGTTATCGCCAATACGATACTGCTCGCTATTCTTATTGGGCTACCTAAACGATTGGCTTTTTTCACCTTTGAAGCGCGCATTTTATCAATGACACTTCCCGAAGATAAAAATGCATGAGCCTTGTAGAAAGAATGCGCTACTAAGTGCAACATGGCTGCCGAATATGCTCCCATTCCACATACCATCAAACTGAAGCCCATGTGTGCAACACTTGAATACCCCAATGAAGTCTTTACTGATGTTTGAGGCAGGAAAACAACCGAAGCAAATATTGCTGTGATTGCACCTACTACTAATATTAATACGGAAGCGTAGGCAGTGGCATCCATAAGAAAAGCCATTCTAACAATAAGGAAAGGCCCTGCATTTAAAAGTCCTGCATGAAGCAATGCTGAAACCGGTGTTGGTGTCTCCATAACTTCTACCAACCAACCGTGAGCTGGAAACTGTGCGGACTTTAACATTGCAGAGAAGGCTATAAACAAAGCT
The DNA here is from genome assembly GCA_024643585.1 of Crocinitomicaceae bacterium. Classification (GTDB taxonomy): domain Bacteria; phylum Bacteroidota; class Bacteroidia; order Flavobacteriales_D; family Crocinitomicaceae; genus UBA2040. Next base: position 8,111 of record JAHEMP010000084.1, read on the forward strand.
GCCAGTTCCAATCTGAGGGATATGGATTTTGTCACAAGTAGACTATTCAATTCGTTGAAAATGTCTTGAAGATTGCCCGTGTTGAATTCTAAATACAACAAACTAACCGCAATGACCAAACAAGTATCTCCGATTCTTGCTACGATAAATTTTTTGCGCGCGGCTACTATTGCTCCTGATCTGTCTCTGTAAAACAAAAGCAAGCTATGAAGTGAAATACTTGTTAAAATCCATGCTATAACCAACAAACCCAAGTTTCCCGACAGAACCAATAGTTGCACAGCAGCTATGGTAATCGCCATTCTGCCTAAGAATCGACCTTGACCTGAATCTCCATCTAAATAATTGAAGCTAAAACGAACCACAATAAAACCAATTATAGCAATCATGGTGAACATTAAACTGCTCAAAGCGTCAATTCTAATACTTAAACCGAAATTGTTGATTCCGAGTAAAGAAGATTCTACGAGTCCATTGTTCACCGCTAAATAAACACTAATGGCTGCTGAGAATAAACTAATTAACGTTGACGCCTTTGCC
>JAHEMP010000002.1:0-15182 GCA_024643585.1 Crocinitomicaceae bacterium
CTATAGATCCACGAGCAATAGAATTAGCTGAATTGTTTGTTGCGGAAAATCCTGAATCAGCTCGGGCACATTCTGTAATGGGCGATTATTTGCTGGAGTTGGGAAAAGAGGAGGAGGCACTTCAAAGTTATAAATTGGCCTTAACGTTTGAAAAAGGATCGTTTACCCTTTGGAATCAGGTTTTGATTATGGAATACCAGTCGCATAAATTTGATGATTTGGTGAGCGACAGCAAAGAAGCATTAAGTTATTTCCCGAACAATCCCACATTTTATTTATTAAACGGGGTAGGAAATGTTCAGCTAAAAAAATACGATGATGCCATTGCTATTTTGGAAATAGGCAAAGAGTACACCAACAATGACAAACCTCTTTTGGGAGAATTTTACGGTCAAATGGGCGAGGCTTATTTTGGATTGAAAGAGTTCAAGAAAGGAAATGAAAACTATACAAAAGCACTTGAAAAAGACCCGTCAAGCACTTTGTTAATGAACAATTATGCATACAGGTTGGCAAGTGACAAAGGGGATTTAAATAAGGCAGAGAGTCTCATAAAATCAGCCAACGAAAAAGCGCCGAATCAACCGCAGTTTTTGGATACCTATGGTTTGGTTCTCTTTATGAAAGGCGATTTTCAAGAGGCCATGAAGTATTTTGAGAAAGCATTTCTTTTGGATCCGGAAGACAACCTATTATTAGACCACATGGGTGACGCTTCAATTCAATTAAAAAATACAGAGGACGCTCTTAAATATTGGAATAGTGCAAAAACATTTGGTTCCAAAAACAAGAGTTTGGATAAAAAAATAGAGAATACGAAATACTATGAACCAGTTTTTTAGATTATTTCTCATGGCATCGCTGATGTTAACCGCTTGCGCCAAGAAATTGTCGGAAACGGAAATTGTGAAAGTAAAGCGAATGAAAACCAATGTCTTACTTGACAACATGGACAGTCTATCACGCGTTCGACCAACATTTTTTTATTCTAAGATTGCCACAAAATTTAGCGATACCACTCGAAATATTTCTTTCAAGACCTCTTTAAGAATGAATATTGATACGGCCATGAATGCAATTATCACTTATGCTGCCATACCCGTTATCAATGCGCTTATTACAAAAGACAGTTTGACAGTAGTTAATAAAAGGGATAAATGTGTTTCGCGAGCAGACATGGAGTTTATCAAAGAGAATTTTGGGGTCGACTTTAGCTTTAAAAACATCGAAGAACTTCTGTTGGGTATCCCTTTGGATTATGATACGCTGCAAAAATATTTTCAAATTCACGACCCCTATCAATACATCATTTCCTCTCATCGCAAACGCAAAATGAAGAAAGCAGACCGCTTGGAACGACAAGAAAATGATGTTGCGATAAAGTATTTTTTAACGAACGATACGGAACAGTTAAGAGCAATGGAGATTTATAGTCCAAGCGATACGGCGAGTATACGGGTTGACTATTTATCTAGACAGCTGGTTGGTGGAATTAACGTTCCAGATAAAGTCACTATAAAAGTAATGACAGCAAGGAATAACCTTTTTATTTCTCTTTCGTATGACAAAGTCGAGGTCAATGAACCTCAGCCATTGTATTTTATTGTTCCGGAAGGCTATGAGGATTGCGAGTAAATTAATTTTTCTTGTTTTTATTTTAATTTGTGGTTTATCCACAGCCCAAACGACGGCTGAAAAATTAAAGAAAGATCAGGAAATCCTTCTCCGAAAAATTGCCAATACAAAATTACTATTGGACAAAACAAAGAGTAATTCGGAAGCATCTTTGAATGAATTAAAGCTCATAGACAATCAAGTTCGGTTTCGTGAAGAATTGGTTCAAAACTTTGATAAGCAAGTCAGAAATGCAGATTACACGATAGAAAAGAAAGATCAACAGATCAAAGAATTGGTAAACAAACTTGCCGTCTTAAAATCCCAATACAAGAAATTGGTCATTTACGCTTATAAACACAGAAATAAGTTCGGTAAACTAATGTTCATTTTTTCTTCCGACTCTTATTTTGAGGCCATTAAAAGAAATAAATACCTTGAAAAAATGGCGGATCTGCAGAAGAAACAGTTTGTTATTATTCGTCAACATCAAGGATTGATTTCTAGAGAAATACAAGAGGTTAAGAAGTCAAAAAGTGAAAAAATGCTCGTTCTTGAAGAAAAGAAGAAAGAAAAAGAGAGCATGATTGCTGATAAAATAAAACAAGAAAGAGTTTACCAGCAATTCAAATTGGAAGAGGATAAGTTATTGGCCGAATTAAAAGCCGATGAGAAGAAGAAACAACTCATTAGTAATGAAATTGAAGCCGCAATACGAAGGGAAATAGCATTAGCAGAAGAGCGAAGAAGAAAGGAGGAGGCTGCAAGAGCTAAAGCTGCTGCAGAGGCTGCTGCGAGAGCAGCGGCAGAAAAGAAAAAGGCGAATCCAAAGGCGAATCCCGTTGCTGAAAAACCAAAAGGAGAAGTTGCTTTTAAAACCACGACAGAATCCGAAATTCTTGATCGAACGTTTGTGGCAAACAAAGGTAAATTGCCCTGGCCTGTAGAAAAGGGAACGGTTACAGAATCTTATGGTAAAAATGCGCATCCAACCTTTGAAAATGTTTTTACAAACAACAATGGAATTGATATTTCCGCACCAAAATTTTCAGAAATCCGTGCCGTGTTTGAAGGTGAGGTAACGAGTGTGCTGAATATCCCTGGAGCAGGGAAAGTGGTGATTTTGAAACACGGAAATTACCGGACTGTATATTCAAATTTACAAAACACCTATGTAAAAGTGGGGGATAAATTAAATACAAAGCAGAGCATTGGGTCGTTGTTCGTAAAACCTGATTTTGCCGTCTCAGTTTTGCATTTTGAGGTGCATTTGGTTTCTGGAACAGGCGTACAAAGTTTGAATCCTATCCATTGGATCAATAGGTAATTAACTTTTTTGAATTCTTACAATATCTCCAAAGTAGAGATCTTTGTTTGTCTTCGTTTTCATCCATAGTTCGGAACAGACTTCAGCTTTTTTCCCAAAAATTCTTTCTACAAGCTTTTTAGTATCTTCTAATTTCAAACTTGGGCTATAGGTGTTTACAATTAGCCAGCCATTTGGTCTTAAAATAGAATAGGATGTTTTTAAAAGTTCTTCAATTTTATCTTCTAATTTCCATTTTTCTCCCTTTGCTCCGAGTCCCCACGCAGGTGGATCCATCTGAATCATATCGTATGAATTGCCTCTTTTGTTTTCTCGCTGCGCAAATTTCAGGGCATCTTCAAGCACCCATTTGATGTCGCTTAGAGATGAGTGTTCCATATTCAATTTTGCCCAAGATATTAGCTGTTTAACAGAGTCGACGTGAAGGACCTCGGCTCCCTTTTTTCTAGCAACCAAAGATGAGGCTCCCGTGTAGGCAAAAAGGTTTAGAAAACGTCCTTTGGGACGAAGATTTTCATCTATAAAACTCCAATTTGTTTCTTGTTCAGGAAAAATACCCAGATGTTTATATTGAGTCAATTCCAAATGAAACGTCAAATCTTCCGTGAAGAATTTCCATTCCTTAGGAGCAGGATTTATATTTTTCCAATTCCCCTTTAAATTCGATTTTTCTGTAAATTTCCAATGGGCCTTTTGCTCCCATTCCGTAAATGGGGTTTCTGATTTGAAATAGGCTTGCCTTTCAGGCCGAATGGTAATTATTTCGCCCCATCGTTCAAGTTTTTGTCCACCACCAGCATCTAGTAATTCATAATTTTCGCAAAAATTAGCGTAGAGCTTATGGTTTTCAGACTTCAACTTATTTGGATCTAGGGGTTTTTTTACGTCCACCCGTCATCTGCGCCATACGCATTTGATTTTTAGATGGAGCCATTTGCAATTGTTTTTGCATCATGGTAATCTGCTCTCTCATAGCGCCAGTCGTATCTATTTTCTTAGCTTCAGCTAACAGAGAAACAGCTTCAGCTTTTCTACCTGTTTGAGCGCAAATACCAGACAAATGCATTCGTGCGACAGCATTATCTTGGCTCGTTCTTAATCCTAAAGTCAAGGCCTTTCTCAACATGGCTTCACTTTTGGCAAAACCCAATTCTTGAGTATTCAAAACGGCTTGCAAGAAAACGACATAAGCATGTTGCTTTCGAGGCATAAATTGAGGATGTGTGATTTTGTTCATGTAATACTTCGCCTTGTCCGTGTTGCCTAAACGCATTTGGTTTAAAGCCAATATCATATTTTCATTTCTGAAGAAGGTTAAACCCACAATAGCAGTTGCGAAAATCATGACAATTCCCCATCCCCAATATCCAGTGGCGAACAAATAAACAGTTAAAAAAATTGAGGTTAGCGCAAGTGCACAACGAATAATAAATCGAATCATTTTTTGTTTTTTATAAAGTTGCTATACATTTTAATTCAATGGCAATTGGAGTAGGAAGCGAATTGATTTCTACAGTCGTTCTGCACGGTAAATTGTCTTTGAAGTATTCTGCATAAATTTTATTGTATACGGCAAAATCTCTTTTCATATTGACAAGAAAAACGGTTACATCAATTAATTTGTCCCAACTAGAACCGGATTCTTCAAGAATTATTCGAACATTATCAAATACGCTTCTGCATTGTGCCTCAAAATCAAACTCAAGAAAATTTCCGTTATGATCTAACTTTAATCCTGGTACACTTGAATCATTTGCATCTGAACCGGCAGTTCTGGGCCCTACACCTGACAAGAATAGCAAATTACCTGCTTTTCTTGCATGTGGGTATAAACCGACAGGTTTTGGAGCTTTGTTTGTAGAAAATTTATCCATACCAAAAGTTTTTTGCAAATATAGCGACTTCAATTGGAAACAAGGTTGTGAGAAATTGTATTATACAATAATTCGTGGTACTATTTTTGCCAACTATATTTTGATTAATTTTGATCTATGAAATCTATAATTTCTTTTTTTATTCTTGGTTTATTGACATCGTCATGCATTGAAATCGTTGACGACATATCAATGAATGCGGATGGTTCAGGGACATTCAAATACAATATCAATTTAAGCGCTTCCAAAGTAAAGCTCAATTCAGTTTTAGCATTAGACAGCCTTGAAGGAAAAAAAGTTCCTTCTCGAGACGAAATTAAAGGCCGTATCAACCATTTTATATATGCTTTGGAGCAAAAAAATGGCATTTCCAATGTTTTCGTAGAAAGTGATTTGGACAATTATATTGTCAAAATGAGTTGTGATTTTAAATCCGTCCGTATTTTGCAAGATGCCATCACTTCAACTCTACAAGAAGAACTGAAAGAAGCGCCTTCAATTGTGAACGAAGAAAATGATTGGCTGTCGTGGACAGGTGATAGCTTTATTCGTTCGATCCCAGACTTTACAATAAAGAAGACCAAGGAATTGAAGCCAGAAGAAATAAATTTATTAAAGCAAGGGAACTACATTTGCATAACGAGATTCAATAAACCAGTAAAAGAATGTTCAAATGCAAATGCACTGATTGCAAAGAACAATTTGGCGGTAATGCTGAAAACAAACGCTTATTCTTTGACGCAAAATCTGAATTTATTGGAAAATACCATTTATCTTAGTCCAATAAAACCATAAAGACGTTTTTGATTCTTTTCCAAGTATCTATTACCATGAAACTAGTTTCTCTTTTTATTGCTTTAATATTTTCATTTGGCGGTTTTTACGCTCAAAATTCTGAAGACTTCATCCCTATGGATGCGGTCACTGTATTCAGTTTAAATAATATCAGTCTTTTACAAAAAGTATCCTTGGACGACTTGGTAAAATACGAATTCATGGCTGAATTGGAGCAGGAGTTGTTTGATGGGTCTACATCGGGAAAATCCTTAAAGGAATCGGGAATTGATTTTGATCAAAAATTAAATATTTTTTACGGTAGAGGAAATGAGTATGAGGTCGCAGGTTTTACTTTTGGAATAAAAGATATAAATCAATTATTCACTGTTTTTGATGATTTTGACAAACAGATTTCTCCATTAGAAAATGTCGAGTACTATTCTAGTTATTTTAATCACCTATTGATTCGAGGAAAAGTTGGAATTCTAATTCGAGTAGATCCTTTGCCTCAATTGGTTAGCGAAATTGCTGACTCTATTTGGTACAGCAGGGGAAATGAATATATCCCATACGATTACTATGGTGATTATTACCAAGGAGAGGAAGAGACAATTTCTGCCGAAGAAGAAGGTTATTTTGAAGAAAGCTGGGAAGAAGGCTGGGAAGAGGAAGAAATGCCAGCTGAGGAGGAAGTATTCAATGTTGAGGAAGAGTTAGAAGAAATTGAAGATGGCATAGAATATCTCTATGACGAGGATCTTGCTTCCAAGAATTACAATGAATTGCGCGATTCTGTTTACGCAACTTTGCAGCAAGATTTTCTAAATAAAATTTGCGTTGACTTGATTGTGAATGGCAAAAATTTAAAAGGAAGTGACAAAGATTTGGCTGAACTTTTAACTCATACCTCTGAAGGTGTATTTTATTTAGATAATTCTAGAAATCTAGAGAAAAGTCAAAGTTTTTGGTATTTGAAATCTGTTTTACCTTCCTTGCATGACGAGATAAAGGATTTGTATACCGGGAACAAAATTATGGGTGATTTCTTGTTAAACGAATCCTCCATAGAAGCCAAAATGACGGCAAATTATGGTGAAGGTTTAGGGTCTATATACAGTGCCTTGAACGATTCTAAATTTGACAATAAGGTTACAAAGTATATTCACAAGGATAATTCTGCCTATTTTACCTATAATGTTGACTTGAGACAAGCATACGAGCAAGCCTACAGCATCATTCTTCCCATGTTGCGCGATGAAAAAAATGCACAAGTGGCGACATCCGTATTAACGGTCGAGTTATTAAATGCTTTTATTGACAAGGACGCTCTTTTTGACACATACAGAGGGAGCATGTTTGGCACTTTTAATGGCGTGAAGAAAGTTATGGTGCGTAGAATTGATTATACCTACGACGAAGATTTCAATTATACAGAAACAGAAGTGGAGTCTGAAGAAGACTTGCCAATATTTACACTTGGTTTTTCTACAAAGAGAAACGACATACCAAACATAGTACTTGAACAATTGGCAAAAGTCACGTCAGAATTTAAAAACATGGGTAAATATTGGAAGTTTGAAAATGCAATTTTGAATTCCGTACCACTCTATATTATTAACCGAAATGATTTGTTTATTCTAACGAATGATGAGGATTTAGCAGTAAATCACGCGGATGGTTTTGGGTCTCAAAAAATAAGTCGTAAACAAATAAAAAAGACGAAGAAATCTGGTTTTGTTTATGGACAAATCGATTGGTCAAAAACAATTTCGAATTTGCCAAGAGAAATCTTTTCAGCTGATCAAAATGAGCTATTAGGGGCGATGAGGGGCAAAACAGGCTTAATGACCTTGACCTCTTCAAAGACAACGAAAACAGCAACAAATTTTACCATTAAATATGACTTTAATGGCTCTTACGACAATCCAGGTCAACACGTTTTAGATCTCGTAAACAGTCTATATATCATTATGAAATAAGGAAGAAGCTCACAAAGCATGTACAAAAAAATATCTTTAATTTTCTTTCTCGCCTTAGCATTAGCAGGTTTCTTATTCGTTAAACACTTTTGGAGTGGAAAAAATCAAAATCCACTATTAATAGATCGCTTACCAAAAGCAGATTTTTTAATACGAGCAAATGTTTTGGACGTAGCTCGAGAAACGAGTGGAATGCTTCACTTCAATAAAATACCGTTTCGTGATTTTTTTTCGCAAGAGTTTTTATTGGGACAAGCAAAAAGTTATGGTTTAAACCTACAGAGACCAGCCTATCTTTTTGCCGATGAAACTGGAGATTGGGGAGCATTGGCTCATGTTACGGATAGCAGTAAGATAGCACCAGGATTGGCTCGCTTGAGCAAAATCAAGCCTAGTAGGGACACGCTAATTTACAACGAGAAGATAATTTATTGGCCGAAAGAAAAAATTTATATCAATTACGGTAAAACCTATTTGTTTGTTTACAAAGGAGATCAATTCGTTCGATGCTTGTTTCATATAATCAATGCTAAGAAAGGGGATATCGACCCTGTTTGGAAAGACTTTTTGACTCTGAAAAAGTTTAGAAAAGAAAACTTGGTCCTTTATTCAAACTCGAAAGGATTGAAAAAGTACGGCATCGAAAAAGCTGTATTCGCTCATGATTCAGATTCCTCAAGTTTCACGATGCTCTCTTATATTAAAAGTTCAAAACCTTTGAAATTTAAAATGAAAAAGGATGGACTTTCTTTGGTTGATAATAATTACGCCAATAGATTTTTAAACTTACATCTGCAAATAGATGAATTTAGAAAACATCCAGAAGATCCTCTTTACAGATTGATGGCAAGATTGAGCAAGAGAATAAGTTTCCCTTTAATCGATTTCTTGGCAGCTTGGGAGGGTGATTTATCCTTTCGACAAGGAGGAAAACAAAAAATTAAAGAAACCTATATTGAGTCGGAATTGGACGAAAATTTTGAAGTCACGGAAGTCGAAAAAACCAGAGATATATTAGTTCCAGGATTTTCTTTAGCTATATCCATGAATAGCAGAGGGCCATTTTTTATGAATAAAATAATTAATAAGGGAATATTGACACAAGAGGGGGAAAAATATAGATTTTTAGGTTCACCTCCATTGAATTTCAATCGGAAGGATAACTATTATGTTTTCTCATCGGGTGAAAATAGACCTAAGTTGCTGAAAAATGAGCAAAATAACGGAATTTGGAGTGAAAAAGGGACCAAGTTTAAATTTCACTTGGATTCACTAAATGGGAATGAGGCCTATGGAAAAGTGCATTTTGAAGTAAGGAGATTGATAGAAAGGAATAAATTTTTTTAATTTAGTAGAGTATCTCTACAAGTAAAAAATAATAAAAGCGAAAAAATGGAAATGAAGGAATTAATCGAGGCATTTCCCTCGAATATAGCAGAAGGATTGGCAATAGCGGAAGCTAAATCTTTTCGAAAACCAAATCGTGAAATTCATAACATATTGATATGTGGAATGGGTGGGTCTGGCATTGGAGGTAAAATAGTTTCTCAGTGGTTGGAAGAAGATTTATCTGTCCCAGTTACATTATGTCAAGATTATTCCGTCCCAAATTTCGTGAATCAAAATACTTTGGTAATTGCTTCGTCCTATTCTGGTAATACAGAAGAAACACTAATGAGTGTTGAAGAAGCCCAAAAGAAAGGCGCTTACATCATTGGCGTAACATCTGGGGGTGGATTAAAAGACTTTTGTGATAAACATGGAATGGATTACGTTATTGTGCCAGGCGGAAATCCGCCAAGATCCGCATTAGCGTATTCATTGGTGCAGCTTGTAAATATTTTTGCGAGCATTGGGATGTCAAGCCCTAATCGTTTGCAGGAAATTGAAGATGGACGTAATTTGATTATTTCTGAACAAGCTGAGATACATGCAGAGGCAAAAAAGATTGCTCAAATAACGTCTGGAAGAGTGCCTATTTTCTACGCTGTTTCGCGCTATGAAGGTATTGCTGTTAGAGCAAAACAGCAATTCAATGAAAACTCAAAAATGCTTTGCTGGATGAATGTTCTTCCCGAAATGAACCACAACGAACTTGTTGGTTGGGGAGGAGGAGACAATCGTTTTGCGGCAATATTCTTAGATAGTGGTGATTTGATTCCGAGAAACAGGAAGAGAGTAACGATCAGTTTAAAGCAAATTGCCACAAAAACAGATGTTGTCCATACAGTTGTTGCAAAAGGAAACAGCAAAATTGCCAAATCGCTTTATTTAATTAATGTTATTGATTGGGCTTCTTGGTACAGCGCAGACATTAGAAATGTTGACTCAATTGAAATCGTAATTATTGATTATTTAAAAGACGAATTGTCTAAATTGTAAGGTATGAAACCAATTGTGCGCTTCGAAAATTTAGGAACGATTGATTACCAAGAAGCGTGGGATTATCAAGAAAAACTTTTTTCAGCAACGGTTAATCGGAAAATTGAAAATCGCAAGACGGATACGCCCGTACCTACTGAAAACTATTTGTTGTTTTGTGAGCATCCGCATGTTTTTACCTTGGGTAAAAGCGGAAAAGAAAGTCACCTGCTTCTAAATAATAAAGGCCTCGAGGAAAACGAAGCCAAATATTATAAAATAAATAGAGGTGGCGATATTACCTACCATGGTCCCGGTCAACTTATCGGTTACCCCATCTTTGATTTAGAGTATTTTTTCTCAGATATCCATAAATATATGCGGTTTTTAGAGGAGGCTGTTATTCAAACGATAAAAGAGTTTGGAATCATCGGTGGACGAGTGGAAGGTTTAACAGGCGTATGGGTTGACTTTGATGGCCCCAATCCACGTAAAATTTGTGCGATGGGTGTAAAATCTTCGCGATGGGTGACCATGCATGGTATCGGATTCAATGTCAACAGTAATCTTGACTACTTTAATTTTATCGTTCCTTGTGGAATTGATGATAAAGCGGTAACTTCAATGGAAAAAGAATTGGGTGCTCCGGTGAATATGGAAGCAGTTCAAACTATTTTAAAAGAAAAATTAGCACAGCAGTTCGATTACATATACGCCTGAAATGATCAAAAGGATATACACCTTATGTACAAAACTAATTAAGTACTTTCTAGTATTCCTTCTTTCTATTGTTATTCTGGTCAACTTATTTATTCTTTTGTCAGGAAGATTTTACCTGTACAAAGGAATAGCCAATACCTATTTAATTGGTAAATCTGGACCAGATATTTATGATTTGGACGTTTTTCCTTATGCTACTCTCAAAAAGTCTAAAAAGGAGTTTTCTTGGATAGAGGGTGACAAGTACAACGCTTATAAATTGTCGCCCGAAGAGCTTAAATTGCATAAGAAAACCCAGTCGACAGCTTTTTTAGTATTTAAAGGAAATGAAGTTGCATTTGAACAATATTGGGAGGAACATTCCGAAAAGACAGTTTCAAATTCTTTTTCTGCCGCGAAAACAGTGGTTGCACTATTAGTCGGAATAGCTATTGAAGAACAAAAAATAAAATCTTTAGATGAGCCAGTAAGCAATTATATTCCGGCTTTTAAAACGGACGATAAGAAAGGAATTACCATCCGACATTTAATGCAAATGGCTTCAGGCTTGGATTGGGTTGAGAGTAGTAAAAATCCTTTATCTACCAATGCAGAATCGTATTACGGTACAGATTTGTACGGATTGGTTGCGCGACAAAAAGGAATAAGTCCTCCGGGTGAAATCTTTAATTATCAAAGTGGAAACTCACAATTATTGAGTTTTGTGGTTGAAAAGGCCACTGGCATGAAAATTTGGGAGTATGCTCAAGAAAAATTGTGGTTAAAATTAGGCACTCAAAGCGATGCTTTTTGGAGTTTAGATGATGAAGATGGTGCGGCTAAGGCATTTTGCTGTCTGTATGCAACAGCCAGAGATTTTGGTCGAATAGGTCGATTAATCTCCAACTATGGAAATTGGGAAGGCGATCAAATAATTAGCAAAGCGTTCATTTTGGATATGTTCTACGATAGAGCTCCTGTCACAGAGGATGGTATACCCAACATTTATTATGGAATGCACATTTGGACCTATAATGATGGGGAAGATAATATCTATTATTGCCGAGGCATTCTTGGGCAATACGTCGCAATGATTCCGAGCAAAAACTTGGTATTCGTTCGGTTGGGACATAAACGTATTCCATATTTAACCTACAAGGACTATCTGAAAAAAAAGAAAGCAGGCCAGCATGTTCAATTGCGTGACATAGATCATCCAAAAGACTTTATCGAATTTGTAAAAATGGCCAAGAAAAGCATAGAGCAATAAAAAAAGGGAGATGTGAGTCTCCCTTTTTTGTTACGAATAAATGAGGTTTATTTTAATGTTGAAACGATACGTTTGTATTCCGTGGTATTGTTGTTAGCACCAGTGCAACCTAGGGTTATTTTTGCGCTATTGAAATGTTCAATTCTTTTTCCTGGATCAGGATGAGTGCTAAGAAACTCAGGTTGACGTCCGCCACCCATCTCTTCAATTTTTTGAAAGAAACCGCCACCACCAGCAGCATCATAGTCTGTAGGACAAAGATATTCAACAGAAAATTGATCAGCCTCCGTTTCGTGATCACGAGAATATTTAAGACCAACTATTGCGGCAGTGACATCTTTTAGCATGGTGTAATTACCAGCCAAAATATCTAAACCTACTTGAACGCCAAACATCTTGGTCATTTGACGCGTTGAGTGTCTTTTATCGGCGTGTGCTATTTCATGACCCATCACCCCAGCCAATTGCGATTCATTGTCTAGGAATTTCAAAATCCCTGTATAGATATAAATGTACCCACCAGGCGTGCAAAATGCATTCAAAGTACTATCATCTTTTATGATGCGTAATCTCCACTGAAAATCATCTTTGTGGGTTACCGCTCCGGAATTCAATATCTTATCTCGGACTCTATAAATCATCTGGTAGACTTGAACATTTTTTGCCGAATCCAACAAAGGATATTCAGTGGAATTGCTGTCAATTTCTTGACTTACCTTGGCGCCTAATTCCTTGTCTTGTTCAATAGTATAAATATTAAATCCTTGTCCTTTATTTTTTTTGTTTACTAAACCACAAGCAGAAACAAATACGATGGCAATTACTGCAATCGGGAAAATGAATTTTTTCATTCGTTATTTTTTAAAAGGTTAATTGTATTAAATCTTCTTTGCATAAATTATGCCGTTAATAATAGCTTTAATAGACAGTTGGATAAAAGTAATTGATGAAAAATACAATTAAGGCACTACCAACAAATCCGTATAAAACTTGATGTAAAGTATGTTTATTTAAATACATTCTTGCAGATAAAACAAAGCCAGTTACGAAAATAGCAATCATCAGCAAGCTAAAGTTAAAGTAGATTGAATTTGCGCAGTAGGCGAAGATAAGACCCGTTAAAATCCCAGTTCCGCAGGCATGTAAGCTTATTTTTGTATAGATATTCACCCAAGCAAAAAGACTAATTGTAATGAAGCCAGCCAAAGGCAGGGCAAAAATATACTTAGGCATGTAAGCATTTGAAGCTTTAAAAATAAAGAACAAATACAGTATCAAACAATATGCAGCGGTGATGAGCAATGGGATCAATCGTTCCTTTCTGTCATCAATGTCTATTGTCGATACGATACCTCTGTTTTTAAGCGCTAATAAAGTTAAGCCAGGCGCCACTATGCTAAAAATGAAATAAATAATGAGAATGGCTATTTTGCTTTGATTTTGAAGAAAATACAAAGAGTTATCGTTGATTAAAAAATCTTCCCTTGAAGGAATATACATTAGGATTAGTAATGCATAAATCGGCATGAAAAGTGGCAAAAACACCCATGAAATTATTTGTGCGAACAGCTTCATGTCTTACAATTCTTTACGTAAACGCGCTACGGGGATATTCAATTGCTCGCGGTATTTAGCTACGGTTCGTCTAGCAATGTTGTATCCTTTCTCCTTCAAAATTGCTGTCAATTTTTCATCCGTCAATGGCTTTTTCTTAGCTTCTACGGCAATGGCTTCCGATAAAATTTTCTTGACTTCTCGGGTAGAAACTTCCTCGCCACTATCGGTTGAAAGTGATTCCGAAAAGAAATATTTGAGCGAGTAAATCCCGTAATTGGTTTGTACAAATTTGCTATTGGCTACACGAGAAATCGTACTAATGTCGAGATTAACAATTTCCGCAATGTCTTTTAAAATCATTGGCTTCATGTTGGTTTCGTCACCGGTCAAGAAAAATTCTCTTTGATAATTCATGATGGCTGTCATCGTACCCAATAGTGTATTTTGTCTTTGTTTTATAGCGTCAATAAACCACTTTGCTCCATCTAATTTTTGTTTGACAAAAGTTAGTGCATCCTTTTCTGATTTCGATGTTTTAGCGCCTTCAGAATAAGTGCGTAGCATTTGCTCGTATCCACGTGAGACTTTCAAATCTGGCGCGTTTCTGCCGTTTATTGACAATTCTAATTTTCCCTCAAACTCAGTGATCATGAAATCGGGAATAATTTGTTGCATATTTTTGGATGATTCTTTCATTGAACCACCTGGCTTCGGATTTAATTTGATAATCTCCGCAATTGCTTCTTTTAAATCCTCGTCCTCAATCTCAAGTTTGGCTTGGATTTTATCGTAGTGTTTCTTGGTGAATTCTTCGAAGTAATCCTGCAGTATTTTTTTTGCCGTGAATTTGGTGATATCACCATCCTGCTTGCGCTCAATTTGAATCAACAAGCATTCTTTCAAGTCGCGCGCGCCGACCCCTGCAGGGTCTAATTCTTGAATTAATTTTAAGATTTTTAGAACTTCAGCTTCGTTGGATTCTATGTTGGCGGAAAATGCTAAATCATCTACTAAAGCATCAACATCTCTATTCAAATAACCCGATTCATCAAGATTTCCAATAATCGTATCGGCAATCATGAACTCTTTGTCGTCTAAATCTAATAAATGAAGTTGCTCGGTTAACCTTTCTTGAAAAGATTGACCGGATGACAGAGGTATAACGCGTTCTTCGTCGTCTTTGCTATGATTGGAGGCCGAAGTCTTGTAGTCTGGACTATCGTCGTCTAGGTAATCGGAAATATCGAAATCGTCGTCGTCGTTTTCTTGCTTTTCTTTTTCTTGATCTTCGTAATCGTCGTCTCTATCGTCTTCATCGATTTCTTCTGCCCCTTCTTCCAAAGCTGGATTTTCTTCAATCTCTTGCTTTATTCGTTGATCCAATTCCATAGTTGGCACCTGCAATAATTTCATTAATTGAATTTGTTGCGGTGAGAGTCTTTGTTCAAGTCTCTGTTGGAATTGTTGTTTAAGTGCCATGTTGAAATTTAATGAATGTAAAGTACAAAAAAATCAGAAAATTAAAGTCGAAAATTTAAAATTCAGCGTTTTGTGGCGTGCGAGGAAAAGGAATAACGTCGCGAATATTTGTCATACCCGTAACGAACATTATCATTCGCTCAAACCCTAAACCAAATCCAGCGTGAGGCACGGTCCCAAATTTTCGGGTGTCCAAATACCACCACAAATCGGATTCGTGGATTCCGAAATCTGCACATTTTTGT
>JAHEMP010000002.1:15192-33692 GCA_024643585.1 Crocinitomicaceae bacterium
CAAAATATCCATACGCTCTTCACGTTGTGATCCACCAACTATTTCACCGATTCCTGGGAATAAAACGTCCATGGCTGCTACAGTTTTCCCATCGTCGTTTTGACGCATGTAGAAAGCTTTGATTTCTTTTGGGTAATTGCTCAGAATTACGGGACATTTGAATTCTTTTTCTACCAAATAACGTTCGTGTTCACTTTGTAAATCAATTCCCCAGGAAACATCGTATTTGAATTTTTTCTTTTTGTAGTGCGAAGAATTTTGCAAAACTTCAATCGCTTCTGTGTAGGTTAAACGCTTGAATTCATTGCCAACGACAAATTTCAAACGGTCAATTAAACCCAATTCGTTTCTTTCGTTTTGTGGCTTTTGCGTTTGTTCTGTAGCATCGCGATCGTGTAAAAACTGCAAATCGTCCTCGCAATTGTCCATTACATATTGACAAATGTATTTCAAGAAATCTTCCGTCAGGTTCATATTGTCAATCAAATCATTGAAAGCAACTTCAGGCTCTATCATCCAAAATTCGGCCAAGTGACGCGAAGTATTTGAATTTTCAGCTCGGAAAGTTGGCCCAAAAGTATAGACTTGACCTAAAGCCGTTGCCGCCAATTCAGCTTCTAATTGACCAGAAACAGTTAAGTTTACCGGCTTTCCAAAAAAGTCTTCTTTGTAGTCTACTTTTCCCTCTTCATCCAAAGGCAAATTTTCAGGATCTAAGTTGGAAACGCGAAACATTTCTCCAGCACCTTCGGCATCTGAACCTGTAATGATTGGCGTGTGCAAATAGAAATAACCTCTGTCGTTGAAGTATTTGTGAATAGCAAAAGCCACGGCATGACGAATTCTGAAGATTGCTCCAAATGTATTTGTTCTGAAACGCAAGTGGGCTTGTTCACGCAAATATTCCAACGAGTGCTTTTTAGGTTGCATCACCGTTTTGCTTATTTCGTCTGGATTTGCTTCCCCCAGTATTTCTAGGCTTTCTACGGCCATTTCGAGTGCCTGACCAGCACCTTGTGACTCGACCAATTTCCCTGTAACGCTAACGGCAGCGCCTGTGGTGATTTTTTTCAAAGTCGCTTCATCGAAGTTTTCAAAGTCAATAACCGCTTGTAAATTCTTAATGGTGGAACCATCATTGATTTGTACAAAACGGTTGCTTCTAAATGCACGTACCCAACCTTTTGCACAAGCTTCTGTGCCAATTAGTTTAGGGTCTAAAATTTCGATAATGCGTGTTCTTTTCATTTTTTCTTGTAATGACTGCAAAAGTAATGTTTAACGTGGAATTTGAAAATGTTTTCTTGGTAGGTTTTTAAAAGAGAATGGAGAAGTGAGAACCGAGAAAAGAGAAGGTAGAATGCATAAGTCTCTCTGCTTACGGTTCTCTGATCTCCGTTCTAAAAATTGTTTGACAAAAGACATATTTTAAACAATAAAAAAGTCGCTCAACCTGTAACTGAGCGACTTTTAAGAGGATTCCAAAAAATAGTTAGAGCAATTTTTCGGAGAATAAAGCCTAATTTATTTTGCCAAATGTTCTTTGACTAGGTTTGCAATTACCTTTCCATCCGCTTTTCCAGCTAATTTTCCTGATAAAATGCCCATTACTTTGCCCATGTCTTGTGGACCAGCTGCACTGGTTTGAGCAATAGCAGCTTTCACTTCAGTTGCTATTTCTTCTTCCGTCATCATTTTCGGAAGGTAGGTTTCCAATACATCCGCTTGGAATTTTTCTTCTGCTGCCAAATCTTCACGGTTTTGTTCCACATACAATTGGTGCGTTTCCGTTCGTTGTTTGTGCAATTTCAGGATGATTTTCATGGCTGTTTCATCTGTAACCTCACCGGATCCAGACGTTGCTTCCAACATCATTTTTGATTTGATATCGCGTAAAACGGATAATCTGTCTTTGTCTTTGGCCAACATCGCTGTTTTGATATCGGCACTTATTTTTTCCATGAAGCTCATTAATCTACATTATCGTGTAAGAATGAATTTCCTCCTCGTAAAGTTGTTCCACCTTCACTATCGTTAAGGCCGAAACGAGAAATCTTTTCATCGTCACTGTGTTTCGTATTGTCCAATTGAATATTACGACGAACGTATGCTGGTTCTTTTTCGTATTCATTCAATCCATTTGGTTTTTTTAATTTCAAGGTATATTCCTGAATACGCTGCATGCGTTCCATGTTGCGTTTTTGTTGTTCTTCAGGACTGATAATGGTTTTGCGTTCTTCTGGCTCAGTAGATTCAGAAGTGATATCCATATTTTCTTCGTCCAAAATGTAGCGTGTGATCTGTTCTTCTTCTTGAACCGCTCCAATTTCAACTTCCCAATCAAAATTGATCGCTTTTTGATCTTCCGTTTCCATTGTTTTCATAAATGGTTCTTCTGACTCTAGTTCAGCGGATGGAAGTTCGATTTCTGTTGTTTCATTAACGGGCTCAGACTTTAAAAAAGGCTCGGGTTCTGTCACTGGTTGCTCAGCTGATGGTGCAACTTGCATTGGGTTTGACATTGGAGCTACCACTTCTTTTTTGACTTCACTATCTAAGTCAAGTACTTTTTTAGCGGGTTCGCTTTCGCCTCCAATTGTTTCATTGGCATTGAAACCTGTCGCAATGATAGTAACGCTCAATTTGTCGCCAAGAGTGGCATCGTACCCGTGCCCCCAAATTACATCAGCAGTGGATCCTGCTTCGTCTTGAATGTAGTCTGTAATTTCTGTGATTTCGTCCATCAAAACTTCATTGTCGCCATACGTGATGTTTAACAACACGTACTTGGCTCCTGAAATTTCGTTGTCATTCAACAATGGAGAATTCAATGCTTTTTGAACCGCTTTTGTCGCGCGGTTTTCACCTTCCGAAGTTGCGCTACCCATAATGGCAACACCGCTATCTTTCATTACCGTTTGAACATCATTGAAATCGACGTTAATTGCACCAGTAACAGAAATCACGTCTGCGATTCCTTTTGCTGCGGTTGCTAGTACATCATCTGCTTGAGAAAAGGCATTTCCTATGGTCAAGTTACCTGAAATTTCGCGTAATTTTTCATTGTTAATCACCAATAAAGTGTCAACGGCTTCGCGCATTTCTTGCAAACCTTCTTCTGCTTGTTGTCTTCTTTTACGACCTTCGAAACCAAATGGAACTGTGATGATTCCTACAGTAAGGATTCCCATTTCTTTCGCAATCTTAGCAATAACTGGCGCGGCACCTGTACCGGTTCCACCACCCATTCCTGCTGTTACGAAAACCATCTTGGTTCCGTTTGACAACAAATCTTTTATTTCGTCAATATTTTCAACGGCTGCATTTTTCCCTATTTCAGGAATAGAACCAGCTCCTCGTCCTTCCGTTAATGAAGGGCCAAGTTGAATTTTGAAAGGTACAGGTGAAATATCCAGAGCCTGACGATCCGTGTTGCATACGAAAAAGTCAACTCCTACGATGCCTAGTTTGTACATGTGGTTAACAGCGTTGCTACCACCGCCTCCTACACCAATTACTTTGATGATCGAGGTTGTGTCTTTTGGCAAATCAAATTCCATTGTGTTTGTTTTTAGTTAGTGTCACTTTTATTAATCTTCTTCCGAGAACCACTCTTTGCTTTGTGCAATGATCTTATCAAAAAATGTACTTCTCGATTTTTTTGAGTGCGTTTTTACGTTTGTAGTTTCTCCGCTTTCAGAAGTTTTAAGGCGCTCGTGGCCTTCGAAGCCTTTTAGCACCAACCCAATACCAGTCGAGTACATAGGGCTTGTTAATCCTTCAATTTTATTGTTATTTGCTAAATGCTCTGTTGGGTAACCCACACGAGAATCCATTCCTGTTACGTACTCAAATAGCTGTGTTAAGTGTTTCAGTTGAGCTCCTCCACCGGTTACTACGATACCACCAATTAGTTTCTTTTCATAACCCGAATTTCTGATTTCATAGTGCACCAATTCGATGATTTCTTCCATTCGGCTTTGAATGATATTCGCCAAATTTCTTAGGGTAATTTCTTTTGGTTCTCTACCTCGCAATCCAGGAATACAAACAACTTCGTTTTCACTACTTTCACTTGCCAATGCCGAGCCGAATTTTTGTTTCAACATTTCAGCTTGTCGCTTCATGATCGTGCAACCTTCTTTGATATCTTCGGTAATTACATTTCCTCCAAATGGGATAACAGCTGTATGACGTATTATTCCTTCGTGAAAAATGGCAATATCAGTTGTGCCTCCACCTATGTCAACCAAAACAACTCCAGCTTCTTTTTCTTCTTCGGAAAGAACGGCTTCGGCAGATGCAATTGGCTCAAGAATGATGTCGTTAACTTCTAAGTTTGCTTTTTGAACACATTTGTTGATGTTAAGCACAGCCCCTACATTACCGGTGATAATGTGGAAATTCGCTTCCAAACGAACACCAGCATGTCCAATAGGATCTTTTATTCCTTGTTCGTTGTCAATGATATACTCTTGCGGAATAACGGTGATGATTTCTTCACCCGGTTGCATGACCAAACGGTACATATCCTCAACCAAAGCATCAATATCTTTCTGACTTATTTCGTTTACGCTTTGAGAGCGTGTATGTATACCTCGGTGTTGTAAACTTTTGATGTGTTGACCAGCAATGCCAACATTTACGCTTTTTAGCGTCATTAAAAGATTTCCATCCAAAGAGTCCTGTGCTTGAGCAACAGCTGTTTCTATTGAGAAAACGGTTTTTTCAATGTTTGATACGATTCCACGCAACACACCCAATGACTCGCTAGAGCCCATGGCTAGAATTTCTATTTTACCATGTTCGTTTTTGCGACCAACAAAACAAGCAATCTTTGTTGTTCCTATGTCTAGCCCGACTACAACCTTAGAACCGTTATCCGTCATATTCTTATTTTTTCTTTCCAACTATCTGATTCTCGTATTTGAGAATAATTTCACTGTATTTATTCCATCCTTCAAAAGGCAAACCATGCTTGTAAAAGACTTTTAGTTTTTCAAATTTGTCCGAAACTTCCTTATCTGTGTAAGCTGTTCCAAAAACAATAGTATGCCCTCCAACCTGCGGTACTAGTATGAAATCACCTTTTTTGTTCAAGTGAATTTGTGCTATTTGAGCCCGGAGGAATGGATCATTACAAACATAGCTCGTAATACGATACACATCGTCCAACTTATGAATACTTTTCAAGGAATCATTGTTAATTAGGTCAGGTACAGAAGGGGAATTTAATTTGTCGGGAATAAAGCCGTTTACAACAACAACTCTTGCCGTATGAGAAGATGAGGGATTCATCGTATATCCTTCTCTATCCAAATAAAATGTTTCACCGTATTGGTTGAAAATTCTAGCAATTGGGACTCTTAATTCTATATCGATTGACCAATTGGGACCAATTTTAGTGAACACCTTAACTTCTCTAACTTCTGGCATTGCCTCAATGAATTTTTCCAGTTTGACAATATCAAGCTGCTCAAATCTCTGTCCTGAATATATTAGTTTTTCAGATTGTATCCGTTCCATTAATTCCGTTTCGGTCAAAAAGCTACTTTCCCCTGGTGGAACGTGAATTATGACTTTCGGCGTTGAAAGGATCGTTTCATTTTGTGCTTTGTAGACAAAAGCCATCAAAGCAATTAACATTGCAAATGAAAGTGTGATAAGCAAGATTTTTTGCCACTTTTTCATTTGTTGCATTTTAAGTTTTTAATGGGATGAACCAACCTGTCAATATCTCCAGCACCTATTGTCAATAATACACAATCATCGAGATTCTCAATATGTGAAAGCATGTTGGCTGCCTCGACAATTGATTTTGCTTTGGCAGTAATTTTATCGAGTAATGCCTCACTTGTTACACCTTCAATTGGTTCTTCACGCGCCGGATAAATGGGCATAAGAATTAGTTCATCCAAGCGAGATAATTGTTCAGCAAACCCATCGAAAAAATCTCTAGTTCTAGAAAATAAGTGGGGTTGAAATATGCCAACAACTTTACGATTAGGATAGAGAAGATCGATTGAATCTAAAAATGCTTTTATTTCAGTCGGGTGATGCGCGTAGTCGTCAATAAAGGTGAAGTTATCAGACTTACAATGGTATTCAAATCGTCTTTTAACGCCCTTAAATGTCGATAACCCATGTCTGATTTCTCCTTCAGACAAGCCAAGCCAAAGCAGCAATGCAATACAGGATAATGCATTTTCAGCATTGTGTATGCCCGGAATTCCAAGTATTACGTTTTCCCATTTGATATTTGGTCCAGTAACATTAAAAATAAATTGTTCATTTTCGAAGCGCAAATCTGTTGCATTGTAATTCGCGTTGGAATCATTTACAGCGTAGGTTACGGTTTTGGCATTTGGCTTCAATGCAAGACCATGTTTTAAAACAAGCAATCCGTCCGCATCAATTAGATTGGCATAATCTTCAAACCCTTTGTTGAAATTTTCAACAGTTCCGTAAATATCGAGGTGATCAGCATCCATCGCAGTTACTATCGATGCAAATGGTTTAAGTTGCAAGAAACTTCTGTCAAATTCATCGGCCTCAATAACGGTAAACTCAGCTTCAGGATTGCTTAAGAAATTTGAGCCGAAGTTGCTTGAAATCCCACCTAAAAACGCATTGCAATGGAGTGAAGATTCGTTTAAAACATGAGCCAACAGGCAGCTTGTGGTCGTTTTGCCGTGGGTTCCAGCAACGCCCAAGCCTTTGTAATTTCTGGTTAATATTCCGAGTACTTCAGAGCGTTTGAATATTTGAAATTCTTCCTCTTGAAAAGCCAATAATTCTCCAAAATTAACAGGAACAGCCGGGGTTCTAATAACCAAGGTGTTTTCTTTGGAAGTTATTTCTTTAACCCCATTTCCAAGATCCTCAAAGTGAATTTTCCCACCTAACTTCAACAAATCGTCCGTAATGGTACTTGGAGTTTTGTCGTAACCCAACACTTCTTTTCCTTCAGAGATGAAGTATTTTGCTAATGCGGACATACCAATACCACCAATGCCTAAAAAGTAGACTTTTGTATATTTTGAAAGCGCTATGTTGTCTAATTTACTCAAGGTTTGGCTATTGATTCTATAACGTTAAGTATGTCTTTTGTTGCGTTTTTCTTTCCTAGCTTGAGGATGTTTTCAGATAAATTGCTTTGCTCTTTTTCGTCTATCATTAACTTCATTATGCCGTTTACAAGTTCTTGACGTGCATCAGCGTCTTTTATCAGGATAGCGGCATTTTTATTGACCAGTGCCATTGCGTTTTTCGTCTGGTGATCTTCTGCCACATTCGGTGATGGCACCAAAATAATCGGCTTACCTACTAGGCACAATTCAGAAACAGAAAGGGCCCCGGCTCTTGAAACGATAATATCTGCAGCTCGGTAAGCCTCTGCCATTTCTTGAATGAAGGCAGAGTAATGGATGTTTTTAAGATTTTGGGTTTTCAATTTTTCATCTATTCCGTCGATATAAAATTTCCCGACTTGCCACAAAAGTTGATAACCGCTATTTTCAATTTGGTTGATGCTATTTAGTATTGAATCGTTTAAAGTTTTTGCGCCCAAGCTTCCACCCATGACGAAGATGGTTGGGAGGTCGCGATTTAAACCTAAAATTTTTCGCGCCACAGATTGATTATTATCTGCTGGTAGTGCGTTCCAGCGAACAGGGTTTCCAGTCAAATGCAATTTTTCCTTTCCGAAAACGGTTTCCAAATTGTCGTACGCTACACAAATGGCTTTTGCTTTTTTGGCAAGAATTCTATTGGTTTTTCCTGGGTATGAATTCTGTTCTTGCAATAGGGTAGGTATACCTAATAAATTAGCCATTTGTAAGGTTGGGCCAGAAGCATATCCGCCAACTCCAATGACCACTTGAGGGTTGAACTTTTTTATTATTTTTCTCGCTTTTATAAGACTAGATATAATTTTGAATGGTAAAAGAAAGTTAGAAAATGACAATTTTCTTTGAAAACCTCGAATGTCCAATCCAACAATTTTATAACCTGCTGAAGGCACTTTTTCCATTTCCATTTTGCCTTGTGCACCAATGAAAAGTATATCTACTTCTGGATACTTTGCTTTTATTTCATCAGCAATAGCTACGGCTGGAAATATGTGTCCACCTGTTCCGCCACCTGAAATAATAACGCGTTCTAGTTTCATGCGAGTTCTTCTTGTGATTTTATTTGTTTGCAGGCGATGCTTTGTACTATACCTATAGAGGCACACGTCATAATAAGCGCTGATCCTCCCATGGCCAACAAGGGCATGTTTTGACCTGTAACCGGGAATACCCCAGTACATACCAGCATGTTTACAGTGGCTTGTGTAAGGACTAAAATACCTATGCCAATGCAAACGTAGGTTTCGAATAAACTTTCTGATTTTAATCCAATTTTTATTATTCTAAAAAGCAGAATTAAATAGGTTAGAATTAAAAACAGGGCAGAGAAAAGTCCAAATTCCTCTACAAAACTGGCATAGTAGAAATCGGCATACGCTTCGGGTAAATATTCTTTGAGTTTACCATCTCCGACTCCTTCTCCCAGAAGTCCACCGTTGTAAATGGCGAGTTGAGCGTTCAAAGCTTGGGCATTAGCCGCCACGTTCTTTTCGTCGTCCATTTTATTGAGGATACGGTTTTCCCAGGTTTCATACCTTGGAAGTATTCCCAATTCTGGAACAGCCTTGTGTATACTCACAATAACAGATAGGAATATGATGCCACTGCCCAGTACAATTGCTATTTTGCCAAATGGTACTTTGCCTAAAAAAAGCATGAAAAGACTAATCATGAACAAGATTGCCGCTGTCGAAAAATTATCTTTTACTATCAATCCACATATGATAATTATCGGCAGCATTATAGGCCAAAAGCCTTTTTTCCAGTCGTTCATAACTTGACTTTTTTTCACCATTAATCTTGATAAATAGACAAGTAATGCAAGTTTCGCAAAATCGGAAGATTGGAATGTCAATCCAATGAATGGAATTTTTACCCAACGCCCCGCACCATTTACTCGAGTTCCAAAAAAGAAGGTGAAAAGCAACAGGGCTATGGCAAAATAAAATGCCACTTTGGATAACATAGAAAAGTATTTTGGATCCTTTCGGTGGAGCCAAATCATCAATCCCAATCCAATTAGTACATAAATGAAATGTTTGAACAAATATTTAAAAGGAGTACCTCCCTCGATTTTGACCAATATAGGCACAAAGCTGTACACACTCACCAAAGAAAAGGCAAGCATCAACAGAGTGATAATCCAGATGACTTTGTCACCTTTTAAGTATTTGAGGTATTCGTTCATATTATGCTGAACGGTATGCGGTTATGAATTCACTAATGTATTTATCGTTTAATTCACCATCCTTTGTATTGCCAGTGATTAGCATGACACTTTTTTGTCTGGGTAAAGTAACAGACATGATAAGCGCATCTTCTAAGGTAGAAACGGCAATATAAGTTGGCAGACTATTTACCCATTTAGAAGGGATGGAGAATTTGGCGCTATCGTAGACGATAATTGAACCCAATTTATTAAATAGATCTTCCTTTTCGTCCAAGACTTGTAAAACTTCCTCTTTTTTTGCAATCCAATGAATCGGGTCTGGAAATGATGATATTGTTTGTATCAGGTCATCAATACTGTTCCCAAACCAAGTAAAAAGGTCTTTCTCCATTATTTTACCGTGAGGACGCATTTGAACTTTATTGATCCGGTCCAAAGCCTCTTTTCGTGCTTGCAATAATTGCAGAGCCGAATTGATATGTGTTTCGTTTCTAGTTCCCATTTTAAAAAGTATTAAAGTGTTCTTACAGCGTTTTTGAACTGATTTCCTCGGTCTTCATAATTTTCGAATAAATCGAAACTTGCGCAGGCTGGAGACAACAAAACTGTCTCGTCTTTTTGAGCTAATCGGTAACCATAGGCTACGGCTTCCATAGCACTAGATGCTTCAACTATGGTTTCTACCACATCGCCAAAAGTGTCTAGGATTTTTTGGTTTTCTTTTCCAAGGCATATGATTGCTTTGACTTTTTCTTGAACAAGGCCCACCAATTCTGAATAGTCGTTGCCTTTATCAACCCCACCTACAATCCAAACCGTTGGTTTGTCCATTGATTCCAATGCAAACCAAGTACTGTTTACGTTGGTCGCTTTTGAATCGTTGATGAATTCGATACCATGAACTTTGGCAACGAATTCCATCCTGTGTTCTACGTTTACGAAATCAGCAAGACTCTCTCGAACAGATTCTTTTCTAATTTCTAAAATTCTCGCTGCAATACCGCTTGCAAGCGAATTTTGAGCATTGTGCTTGCCTTTTAAGGCTAAATCGTGGATTGACATAGTAAATTGTTTATGGATTTTGATAATAAATTCTTCGTTTTCCAAATAACCGCCTTGCTCTAGTTTTTGATTTAATGAGAAAGGCGCTAGTTGGGCAATTGGTTTTCTTTTTTCTATTTCTGTTTTTAAAATTGGATCATCATAATTGTAGATGAACCAATCCTTTTCTGTTTGATTTTGTATTACTCTAAATTTTGCATCGACATAGAGTTGCATGTCGTAATTGTATCTATCTAAATGGTCGGGAGTAATGTTTGTGAGGATGGCGATATCTGCTTTGAATTCAAACATTTCTTCGAGTTGAAAGGAGCTCAATTCCAAAACGTACCAATCGAAGTCTTCTTCGGCCACTTGCTTAGCAAAACTATAACCAACATTACCCGCTAATCCAACCTTGATTCCAGCATTTTTCAAAATATGGTGGATAAGCATGGTAGTGGTTGTTTTGCCATTACTGCCTGTTATGCAGATTGTTTTTGCTTTGTTATAAGGCGCCGCAAACTCAATTTCGGAAAGTACTTTCTTCCCTTGTGAAAGGAAATCTTGAATCATTGGGATAGAACTTGGTATGCCTGGTGATTTGATAATGCAATCGGCATTCAAGATTCGTTCAACGCTATGCTTTCCTTCTTCAAATTCAATGTTTCTTTCGATGAGTTGTTCACGGTATTCCGCCTTGATTTTGCCTTTGTCAGAAACAAACACATTGTATCCTTTTGAAATAGCCAAAATAGCTGCGCCAACGCCACTTTCGCCAGCGCCAAGAATTACAATATTTTTGCCGTGAACAGTCATTATCTTAACTTGAGCGTTACAATTGTGAATACAGCCAATAGAATTCCTATAATCCAAAATCTGGCTACAATTTTGGCTTCATGAATTCCTTTTTTCTGATAGTGATGGTGGAGCGGTGCCATGAGGAAGATCCGTTTGCCCTCTCCAAAACGCCTTTTGGTTATCTTGAAATAGCCGACTTGTAGTATCACAGATAAATTTTCGACCAAGAAAACACCACAAAGCACAGGTATTAGTAATTCTTTGCGGATAGAAATCGCGAAAACAGCGATGATTCCACCCAAAGCAAGTGAACCCGTATCGCCCATGAATATTTGAGCAGGATAGGAATTGTACCAAAGAAAACCGATACATGCTCCTACGAAAGCTGAAATAAATATTACCATTTCTTCAGCAAAGGGGATGTACATTACGTTTAGATATTCAGAGAATCGCACATTTGAACTCACATATGCAAATACCGCAAGAGCGAGACCGATGATAGCGGAAGATCCCGTAGCTAAACCGTCGAGCCCATCCGTCATATTGGCTCCATTCGACACTGCGATTACGATGAAAATGACAACTGGAATAAAGATTAACCAACCGTAACTTTTTTGACTATCACCAATCAACCAGTTGTAGTTGAATTCATTTCCTTTTACAAAAGGAATGGTTGTCGTCATGTCGCGGGTACTAATCCATTTGCTATTGTCGTCGGTTTTAAAGGCACTGTGTTCCTTTGTAACTTCTTCTTCGTCTGCTGATAAAACATATTCTGCAGACACTTTTTTATGGACTTGAACATCATCCGAGAAGTAGAGTATTGAACCAACGATTAGACCAACTCCGATTTGACCAATAACTTTAAATTTTCCTGCTAAACCTTTTTTGTTTTTCTTGAAAACTTTTATGTAATCATCAATAAAACCGATGAATCCAAGCCATACTGTTGCCAATACCATTGTTAAAACATAGACATTGTGCAGTTTGGCAAACAGTAGTGTAGGAATTAGAATAGCGGCTAATATCATTAAACCGCCCATGGTTGGTGTCCCGGATTTTTCTACTTGTCCGGCTAATCCCAAATCTCTAACAGTTTCGCCAATTTGCTGGCGTTTGAGTAGGTTTATTATTTTCTTTCCAAAAACGATAGAAATGATTAATGAAAGGATCAAAGCCATGGAAGCTCTGAACGAAATAAATTCGAAAAGCCCAGCTCCTGGGAAATTGAATTTGTCTAGATAATGGAATAAGTAATACAACATTATTTCTTCATTTTGGTAAATAATTCTTTTGCAATGGCAAGATCATCGAAGGGATGTTTCACGCCATTTATATCTTGGTATTTTTCATGCCCTTTGCCAGCAATCAGCAGAATATCATTCTGTTGAGCCAATGAAATTGCAAGTTTGATCGCCTCTTTCCGGTCTGAAAGGGTTATGTTTTGGGTTAGTTTGTCTTCAGGAATACCAGCCTCCATTGCTTCCAAAATCAAATCAGGATCTTCGGTTCTTGGGTTGTCAGAGGTCAGAATCGTTTGTTGGCTCATCTTAGCGGCAATTTTTGCCATCTCTGGTCTCTTGGTTTTATCGCGATCGCCTCCGCATCCAACGAGAGTAATGACTTTATTGCCTTCTTTTTTGAAACTCGCAATGGTCTTTAGAACATTTTCCAAGGCATCTGGAGTATGCGCATAATCAACTATGCATGTAATATTTGATTGACTTTTGAAAAATTCAAATCTACCGTCAACAGATTTTAACTGGCTTATGGCCGTTAAAGCAGCAATCGGCTCAATGTCTAATAGTTGAGTAACTCCATAAACGGCAAGTAGGTTATAGGCATTGAATTCGCCGATTAACTGCGTGTAAACTTCATTTCCGTTGATTTGAAGAATCAAGCCAGTTAACTCGTTTTCAATTACTTTTCCTTTAAAGTCAGATGGCGTTTTTAAAGCGTAGGAGTATTTCGTTGCTTTTGTATTTTGCAACATAACCATTCCGTTCTTATCGTCCAGATTAGTTAAAGCAGCAGCGTTTTTAGATAAATTATCAAAAAGCGTCTTTTTAACATCGATGTATTCCTTGAATGTCTTGTGATAGTCCAGGTGGTCGTGAGTAATATTCGTGAAAACGGCAATATCAAACGATAGAGCAGCAATTCTTTTTTGATGAATAGCATGAGAACTGACCTCCATGAAAACATGGGTGCATCCTTTTGCAACCATTTTTGACAGCAATTCGGCTAACACAATCGGATTTGGCGTAGTGTGGGTTGAAGGAATCTCTTCATCACCGATTTTATTCACCACAGTCGACAATAACCCTGCTTTGTAACCCAATGAAAGGAATAGGTTGTGCAACAACGTTGTGGTTGTCGTTTTTCCATTTGTTCCTGTAACGCCGATCATTTTTAATTTTTCGGATGGCTTACCATAAAAATTGTGTGCAGCTTTTGCAACAGCGTCAGAGGAGTCCATAACTTGAATGAAATTGATTCCATCCATAGCAATATTTTGTTCAACAACTATATTTTTACAGCCTTTTTTGATGACTTCATTTATAAAGTTGTGCCCGTCAACAGTGCTTCCAACGATTGCGAAAAATAGGGTGTTTTCATCTACATCCCTTGAATCGAAGGAAAGTTTGGAAACCACATTTTCCCCTTCCCAATTGTTGTTGAGAACAGAAATATTTTGCAGTATGTCTTTAATTTTCAAACTCATTTCAAAATTATTTCCGCAGTTCCTCCTTTAAAAATCATCCCACCTGGGGCAGGATATTGTTCTTTAACTGTGCCCAATCCTTTTACATAAGCATTCATTCCACACGCTTCAATTAAAAACACAGCGTCTTTTGCTGATAGTCCGATTACATTCGGCATTACTTTGTTGGTTGTTGACCTGGTTTGAAAAAGAACTTCTTTTTCATCGGCCATTGTGTTCACCCACTCTTCTTGGTTTTTGTTTGAATACGGGATGTTCAGAGCGGTAAGCACAGTTTTCAAATCACTTCGGTAACCATTAATGGAGATTGGAATTTCATTTTTCAAGCGACTTTTCTCATTTACGGCTTCGTGGTAGCGCAAAGTGGATGCATAAACTTTGTTTGCTATCGCTGAGAAAACGGTTCCGGATACTGAGGCCCCATATATATCTTTGTTGGGTGCAGATATCACAACAATACAAGAGTAGAGTGGGTCTTGAGCGGGAAAATATCCGACAAATGAAGCTTGGTACTTCTCTTCGCCGCGATTTCCATATCTCAAGTCGGAGTTTAGTATACGCGCCGTACCCGTTTTACCAGCAATTTTAAAATAAGCAGATTTCAGTTCTGATCCAGTTCCTTTTAAAATAACTCCTTCTAGCGCGGATTGTAGTTCATTTAAAGTCGATTTTGAACAAATTTTATCCTTTATGGTAATCGGTTCAAATTGTTGAATGAGTTCTCCGTTTCGACGAATTTCACTTACGAATTGGGGCTTAACCATTCTACCATTGTTAGCCACCGCGTTGTAAAAGGCAAGGGTTTGCAAAGGGGTTTGTTGAACTTCATATCCAATTGCCATCCATGCCAATGAAATTCCAGACCACATTTTTGAACCAGGGGCATACATGGTTGGTTTTGGTTCACCTGCCAATTCCAGACCAAGCGGGTCGGCTAAGCCAAAAGACTTCAATCGCTTGATAAAGCTCTCGGGCTCGTTTCTATAGGCATTGTAAATGACTCTTGAGATTACATTAGAAGACAATTCAAAAGCAGTTTTTATGGTTATTTTACCATACCCACCAGTCTTAGAATCTCTTAAAACAGCGTCGTAAAATTTGTATTCACCATCAGCGTAGACTATGTCCGACATTTTAATTTTCTTATCTTCCAACGCTGCCATTAGTGAGGCCAATTTGAACGTAGAACCAGGAACCTCTTTTGTGCCAACAGCATAATTGTACAGCTCATAGTAATTGCCATCATCTCCCTTTGTTAGGTTAGCAATAGCCTTTACATGTCCGGTTTTTACATCCATGACAATGGCAGTTCCACTCTTTGCATTTTGATTGGCCAACTGTCGATATAATTCTGAATGTGCAACCTCTTGTATTTCACTGTCTATTGTCGTTACGACATCGGCTCCTTCTACGGCGTTTTTAATAATCTGCCCTGTTTTTTTCCATCCAGTAGAGATACGTTGTTCTATTTCTGCACCTTCTTCTCCAGCTAAATACTCGTTGAATGCGCCTTCAATTCCCACCCGTAATTCTGTGCTGTCAGCATCCATTTGGTAATATCCAAGTGTTCTTTTTAAGAGCTCGCCTTGTGGTCTTTTGCGAATAATGGTTTCATCAGAATCAACCAACCCTCCTTTTAATCTTCCTAAATTGAATATTGGAAATTGACGGAGTTTTTTTCTTTCGTCCGTGGTAGCTTTTTTCTTAATCAATAAATACCTGTTTCCGTTATTTCGTGCTCTTCGGATATACATTTCGTATTCTCTAGCGGACATTTCAGGGTATAATTTTGATAATTCTCTGCTTAGCCCAGAAATTTCATCGTCGAAAACTTTTTGTTTCACAACAGTCGGATCCATATGAATGTCATAAAACGAAACCGATGTTACCAGTGGATTTCTTGCTGCATCTAGTATTTCACCTCTTCTCGGTAATCGCGTAACGAGGCGAGTCGGTATTTTGCTTTCCGACGCTTTAGATGCTGTAAAAACATTGGACTTTCCCTCTAATTGAAGAGAAACTGTATTTGTGAAAACAATAATCATCATTACTACGAAACCGAAGTAAATGATGTATGCTCTCCAAAATATGTCTTTTCTATCCTTCAATTTTATTTTTTTATTCTGATGACTTTGGTTGGGTTTACAGTTTCTTTAAGTCCGATTGGACTCAATTCATTTACCAACGTAATTCTTTTTGTAATCTCTTCTAATTCAGCTTTTTTAGCAACGTAATCTCCCATCAGTTCATCAAGTTCTTTTTGTGTAGAATCTACTTCTTTGGTGAGTTGTTTATCATAATATCCTTTAGCAACCAGAAGAATCAGCAGGAAAATGAAATAGAATATGAAGCTTAAGTTCTTTGTCACGAATTCTTTAGTCAAGAAATCACCATTCAAAATTTGAACTAGTGTGTTCGCTTTTTTTGAGGATGCCTTATCTTTTTTAGCTTTCTTTGATTTGGCGTCCGCTCCAGGCGTTTTTTCTATGATTTCATTTTCTGCCATTTCTACTTGAAATTCTAAGTTTTGCGCTTCTCGCTCTGTTGTTAATTTCTCGCTCTTCTTCTGAAGCTTCGATAGGATGTCGATTTAATTCTGTAAAAGGTTTCAGAACATTGCCAAAAAAGTCCTTCTCTATTTTGCCGTCTAGCGAGCCTCTTTTCATAAAGTTTTTCACCAATCGATCTTCCAAAGAATGGTAGGACATCACTACCAATCTGCCGCCATCTTTGAGAACATCTGGAGTTTGAAGTAAGAAGCTTTCTAAAGCTTTCATTTCATCGTTAACTTCTATTCGGATAGCCTGGAAAATTTGTGCGTAGAATTTGTGCTCCTTGTATTTTGGGGCAAGGGGTTCCAAAATTTCTATTAATTCGCCTGTTGTTGTGATTGGTTTTGATGCTCTTCGACTTACTATTTCGCGTGCAATTCGCATCGGGGATTTCACCTCGCCGTATTGATTGAAAATACGAGCTAGATTTTCTGGTTCGTATTCATTTACAATATTTTGAGCGCTTATTTCTGCATTTTGATTCATCCTCATATCGAGACGATCGTTGCTGCGGATAGAAAACCCTCTACTACCTTGATCAAATTGATGAGACGAAACGCCCAAATCGGCTAATATTCCATCTACCAAAGGAATTTTCAATAATTTGAGGTGGTTACTTATGAAAGAGAAGTTGCTTTCCACAAAAAAGAAATTGTCGGCTTCCCATGCATTTCGTTTGGAGTCAGCATCCTGATCAAATACAATTAGCTTACCTTTTGGTGAAAGTTTTTCAAATATCGCTTTCGAATGTCCACCACCACCAAATGTTACATCCACATAAACACCATCGGGATTAATGTCTAATCCTTTTAGACACTCATCTAACATTACTGGGATATGATATTCTAGGTTATTCTTCTCCATCTAGGTTACCCATTACTTCATCCGCTAAATCAGCGAAATCTGTCATGTTCCCTTCGATAAGGTTGAAGTATTTAGTTTTATCCCAAATTTCAATACGATCATTGTAGGCAATAATCATTGCTTCTTTATCCAAACCAACTCTTTCTAAGTGACTTACAGGAATTAAAATTCTCCCTGCAGAGTCCAGAGAAATGTTCTTAGCTCCTTGATGAAATAAGCGGTAGAACATTCTGTTTTTTGGTTTGAACAAATTTAATTTCGATAGTTTGCCACTCAACTTTTCCCACTCGTTCATGGGGTAAAGCGTTAAACAATCTTCGAAACCTTTGTTCAGCATGAAATTTTCTTGGGCAGATGGAGAAAGTTGTTTCCGCAAATGTGCGGGAAACATGAATCGACCTTTGTTGTCGAGTTTCACTTCATATTCTCCTACTAATCCGAACATAACATTTAATAATGAGTAAAATTAGCGGATTTTTACCACTTTTTACCACGAATATACAATTTGTTAATAAACTCTTACGCAAGAGTGATTGATTTTGTTTCAATATGATAACTAATTAATTGATATTCAATAATTAATAGTGAGTGGTAAAAAGTGGAGATTGTTGAAAAGTGTTTAATGGAAATCCATAAAAGCATTTGTTGCCCTATTTTTTATTTTTGAACAATAGAAGAATGGAAATCCGCCATTTTACAAGGGCTGTAGATTAGTACGTAAAGTTTTCAACAAATGGATTGAATTTTAATTTTGAGGTATGGTTTTTTTATTAGAAATTTACAGTTAACTCTTGAGAGTATAGTTAGGTTATTCAAAAGTATTTAAGTATTTTAGAGTCTACTTCGTAAAGAATTATGTTGACGAAATTTACTGGATTTTGAAGGGCCATTTTAAGAGCACTAGTGTTACTACGAAAATGAAAATTCAGATACAGAAATGTACTGTTTTTGGATTATTGGTTTAAGTAGTTTGATTTTTAAGCCGATAATTTGAAAGCTAAATGAGCTTAATACATTGCTGTGATAAAATATATTTTTTAAATATGAATTTATTTAAAGCTACTTTCAGGAGTAAAACTTTTGTAGCTATTTTGATGTCGATATTTTTTGTATCGTATATCTATGCTGATGGAACCAAACAAATATCACCCACAAACAGTGCAAACGGTGCTGCTCTTTTATCGGCACCTGATGTAAACATGGGGCCCTTTAGAAATGCT